>CBDUYA010000186.1:0-6773 GCA_965371335.1 uncultured bacterium
GGCAATGGCCCCGTCAACTGCGATCCCGGCATCGACCCGGCCAAGAACATTCCGGTCGTCGGCTGGGATTTCGGCGCGGTCTGCGTGCCGTATACCTACCATCCGCAGGACGGTTCGTCGACCTGCTCGAGCGTCGATGACGATTTCGACCTCGACGGCGTCGAAGATAAGATCGACAACTGCGCCGTCCTCGCCAACCCGGCGGCGGTGCCGGGGACGAACGTCCAGGCCGACGCCGATCGGGACGGCCTCGGCGACGTCTGCGACCCGGCCGGTGATTTCGATGACGGGCGCGACGGCTTCCCGGACGACCTGGTGACGTTCGGCGGAACGATTGCCTGCCGGGAGCAGCCGCTGGCCGCCCTGACCTTCATCGCCGCGACCTACCAGGACCTCGATGGCGATCTCGATCCGTTCCCCGACACGGGAGAAACCGGGCGGATCGTATTGACGCTGCGCAACGATGGCCCGGCGCTGACCGACGCCACCATCGTGCTGACCTCCGACGACCCGGAGGTCGCCTGCCTGCCGGAGTCGGCGGTCGTGATCGGCAGCATCCCGGCCGGCGCCGAATTCACCGTCGGGAGCCTCGACCCGCTCAATCCCGGATACACCTTCACGGCGAGCGAAACGCTGCAGTCGGGATCGACCCCGTCGGAGGTCGCGAAGCTCGACTTCTGCCTCGACGTGCTGGCGATCGAGGCGTCGGGCCTCGCATCGCCGACCTGTTTCTTCCTGATCGCCGACGTCGATGTGCCGATCGGCGAAAGCCAGACCTTCACCCTCGGCCCGGACGGCCTGCCGGGGACCTCCGACGACGGCATGACGATCGAGAATTTCGACATCGACAGGGATGGCGACGGCGATTTCACCGTCCGCGACACCTTCCTGCAGCCGACCGCTCCGGGGGTCTATCGCGGCGCCTGCAGCAACGCCCCGCTGACTGAGTGCCAGACGATCGCCGATTGCCCGCCGGGTGGTCCGGACGATGTCTGCTACAGCGGCGCCTACCTCCGCGGCAGCCCGGACGGCAGCGCGCCGAACACCGTGGCCGGCATCAGTTGCGGCGGGTTCGATTCCGCGGCCCAGAACCCCGCCTGCGTTCTCGATCCCGATTTCCCGATGGACTGGCACCTCCACTGCCCGGCGGGGGCGACCAACTGCCCCAACCTCGAGTCGGGCGCCTGCGTCGGCGGCTGCTCGTTCGACACGCCGACCGATCAGTTCGGGGCGAAGGCGGTCTCCCTCCCCAACTCGCTCCATATGGGGGCGCACTTCCGTCTCGACAACAGCCAGTTAGGCGACACAACCCATATCCGCACCCTGCAGGCCTACATGTCGGCGCCGCTGAACCTGGCGCTGTTTCCCCGGCTGGGCGATCTCGAGCTGTCGATGCACCACCTCGCCCGGCTGATGGACAACAACGGAGTTGGCGGCGGCTCGAACGAGTTCCAGTGCAGTGACTGTGCCGACGTGCAGATCCAGATCGACACCGATCCCGATCCCGGTGTCGATGCGTGGGGATTCTGGGACAAGCTGGCGCCGTATCAGAGCGTCTACGACAAGAAGGTGCTCGCCTGGAGCGGGTTTTCAAGTTACTACTGCCCCTTCACGCCGACCGACACCGGCAGCGCTCCACCCAACCCGCGCGGGGTGCATGAAACCATGTGCTTCCCGCTGGGAGCATGGTCGCGCTGCGGCAGTACGACCGCGACCACGACGACCGCGACCGGCGACTGTGCCGGCCCCGGCATCCTCGATGCGAGCGGTGCCGGCGTCTGGATGGAGACCAGGTTCGACCTGCTCGCATTCTTCGGACAGCGGGTCCGCCTGCGCTGGATCGGCGAGAGCTGGGTGTTCGACGGTGTCAGCAGCTCGTACTTTGAGATCGGCGCCGGCTGGGACACGACGACGGCCGACGACGGCTGGTGGCTCGACGATATCGCCATCACCGGGACGCTCACGGAGCAGCGGACGCCGCTGCCCGACACGAGGCCGAGCGTCGGCTCCTGCCCCTCGTTCGCCTGCGACGATGCGCTAGAGGACGGTGGCACCAGCGTCGTCCTGAAGGCGACCAACGACTCCGGCGTGCTGCTCGACGGCGTCACCAACGTGCCGACGGCGGGGGAGATCGTCCGCATCGGCGCGGCTGATTCGACCTTCCCCGGCGGCTGCTCCGGCGCCGGCGAGTACCGCTTCCTGAAGAACGGCAGCCTCGTGCAGGAGTTTTCCGCGAAGACCTTCTACCTCGACGCCCCCGAGGCGAGCGCCAGCTACACGGTGTTCGCCCGTTGCGGCGCCGACTTCACCTGCACCAGCCTGCTCGGAGCGACCATCGAGGTCGCCGTCTACAGCGGCGAGGGGGGAGACACCTTCTTCGGCTCGCGCACCAGTCCGGCCGATGCGACGCAGGGGGTGCTCTACGACACGGCAACGCAGGAGACGACGCTGAACTGGTGGGCGCCGGGGAACGATGCCGTCGATCTCTATCGCGGAAGAATCACCTCCGGCAGCGGCCGGGGGACGCTGAGCGCGCCGTTTTACGATCTCGATACCGCCCCCGACCCGGCCGCCTGCCTGTTCACCAACGTCCCGGGAACGCCGGCGACGATCGGCAGCAACGGGACGAGCGGCGCGATGGACCAGGCGCAGGATCCCGATCCGGCGCTCGGGGCGGTGACCTACTACCTGCTGTCGCGCAACGCGCCGGGCGGCGGCAGCGTCAACGGCCTCGGCTGTGCCGCGCCGGGAGTCTGCGCCGCCGCGCCGTCCACGGTCTGCGCCGCCGACGCCGACTGCCCGGGCGGGGTCTGCCTGACCCACACCGGCGTGACCCTGCCGGGGGGACCGCTCACCGGCCCGCTCGGCTGTCCTCCGCCGGGGGATGCGACGCGGCTCGTGCGGCGCGTCGATCCGGGCGATCTCTGTCCCTGAGGGGAGTCCACGGGGGGAGAGGCCCGCACAGCAGCGCGTCTCATGGCCGCACGCGATTCGCCCGGGAGATCTCCCGATCCGCATGGCGCGGCTCGAAATCGCCGCGCTGCGGTGCGGGCCTCTCTCGTCTTGACTTCCCCCCGGGGCATGACTAACATCGGGTCCTTGTGAAACGCGTCACAAAGCCCCGGCGGAAAACGAAGAAGAAAGCGAAGCGTGCCCGCCCGGCGCGGCCGCTGGTCGTTTCCGATCTGACCGCGCAGCGGTTGTCGATCTACCTGCGCTGCCTCGACGATCTGCGGCGCGACGGGATCGGAACGATCTCCTCACAGCACCTGGCGCGGCGGCTGCGGCTCAACTCGGCGCAGATCCGCAAGGACCTCGCCTGCTTCGGCGAGTTCGGCGTGCGCGGCGTCGGCTACGTCGTCTCCGACCTGAGGCAGCACCTGGCGAACATTCTCGGTCTCACCCGCGAGCGCCCGGTGGTGATCATCGGGGCGGGGAACCTCGGCATGGCGCTCGCCGGCTACGGCGGATTCAACCGCGATGGTCTGTTGATGGCCGGCCTGTTCGATGCCGATGCGCGCAAGGTCGGCCGCACCACACGGGGCGGTTTCCGCATCCGGCCGATGACCGATCTGGAGAAGGCCGTCGCCCGGGAGAAGGTGAGCATGGCGATCCTGGCCGTCCCCGCCCCGGTCGCGCAGCAGGTCCTCGATCAGGTGGTTCAGGCTGGCATCAGGGCCGTCCTCAACTTCGCTCCGGTGCGGCTGCGCGCCCCGGCCCGCGTCACCCTGAAAGAGGTCGATCTCAGAATCCAGCTTGAAAACCTCGTGTTTCACCTGGCGCGCGCCGAGGGAAGACCGCTCCGGCGAGCGAAGGCGCAGCGATGAACCAGGGCGGTCGTCAGGCTGGCAGGCTGACGCCGGAGGAGGTTCTCAAGCACTATCGCCGCCGCCGGGGCCTGCTCGCCGTGCGCAGCAAGATCTCGGTCCGCGACGACTACATGCTGAGCCTGGTCTCGGCCCCGGGCATCGTGGAGCTGTGCGCCGTCATTCAGGATGATCCGTCGGCATCGTTCCGCTACACGATGCGCGGCAACGCGGTGGCGATCGTCACCGACGGATCGTCGGTCCTGTCGTACGGTGATGCGGGTCCCGCCGCCGTCCTGCCGGTTATCGAAGGGAAGGCGGTGCTGTTCAAGTCGCTCGCCGGCATCGATGCCTTCCCGATCGCGCTGCGTGAGCGCGACCCGGCCCGTCTGGCGGGGATGCTGCATCGCCTGATGCCGTCGTTCGGCGGGTTCGCCATCGAGGGCATCGCCTCACCACGCTCGTTCGAGCTGCAGGAGACCCTCGATCATCTCAGCGATGAGGACCTCCCCGTCCCCTACTTCTTCAACGACATGCAGGGGGCCTGTTCGATCGTGCTGGCGGCGTTGCGCAACGCCGTGCGGCTCGTCGACAAGCGGATCGGGGCGATCCGGGCGGTCATCACCGGTGCGGGAGGAGCGGGGATTACCGTGGCGCGGTTCCTGCGCAAGGTCGGTGTGCCGGCGGTCACGCTGTGCGATCGGCACGGTATTCTGTGGGAAGGGCGTCCCGAGGGGATGAACCGTTTCAAGGAGGCCGCCGCCCGCGAATTCAATCCGCAGGCGGCCCGCGGCACGCTCCATGATGCGATGAAGGGGGCCGACCTGTTCGTCGGCCTGTCGGCGGCGCGCACCGTCTCTGCCGGCATGATCCGCAGCATGGCCCCGGGATCGATCGTGCTTGCTCTCGCCGCGCCCGAGCCGGAGATCACCGCGGCGGAGGCGCGCGACGCGGGAGCTGCGGTGGTCCTCACCGGCGAGGCGGACTATCGCCACGGGCTGAACGTGGCGCTGGCGTTTCCGGGGATCCTGCGCGGGGTGATCGACTCGCGGGCGACCCGCGTGTACGACGAAATGCTGATCGCGGCGGCCGATGCGATCGCCGGCCTCGTCCCCGCTGCCGAGTTGAGCCGCGATCGGATCATCCCGCGTGTTCTCGACCTGCGGGTCGGACCGGCCGTGGCCGAGGCGGTGGCCAACGCGGCGGTGGCGCTTGGCGTGGCCCAGGCCGATGTCGACCCCGCGGCGGTCGGTGAGCGCACGCGGCAACTGGTTTACGAGGGGGAGGCGATCCCGCACGATGTCGCCTATCGAAGCGTGGAGCGCACGCTGGGAGATGAAGCCCTCGACCTGCACCGGCGCTACCGGGGGACGATCGCGGTGACGAGCAAGGTGCCGTTGAAGGACGAGCGGACGCTGGGGCTGATCGCGACCCCCGGCGTTTCGTACCCGGTGCGCGCGATCATCGACGCCCCGTCCACCGTCTGGGACTACACCACCAGGGGGAACCTGGTCGCCGTGGTCACCGACGGATCGGCGCTCCTCGGGCGCGGCGGCTTCGGGGCCGAGGCGGCGCTGCCGGCGATGGAAGGGAAGTGCGTTCTGTACAAGACGCTCGCCGGGGTCGAGGCGTTCCCGCTCTGCCTGGCGGTTGAGGACGTCGATGACTTCGTCTCGATGGTGAAGGCGATCGAGCCGTCGTTCGGCGCCGTCAACTTGGAGGACATCGCGGCGCCGCAATGCTTCGCCATCGAGAAGCGGCTGCGCGACGAGCTTGATATTCCGGTCTTTCATGACGATCAGCACGGCACCGCCGTCATCGTGCTGGCGGCCCTGCTGAACGCCCTGCGCCTGACGGAGCGCTCGCTCGACACGATCCAGATCGCCCTCAGTGGAGCGGGCGCCGCCGGCATCGCGCTGGCGCGCACGCTGGTCGAGGCGGGAGCGGGCGACGTCATCGTCTGCGACCGGCGGGGGATCCTCCGTGAAGGGCGGGCCGGCATGAACGGGGAGAAGGACGACATCGCGCGCACGACCAATCGCAACCGACTGAGCGGCGGCCTCGCGGACGCCATGCGCGGCAGCGAGGTGCTCATCGGCGTGTCGGGTCCGAACATCGTCACGACGGAGATGATCCGCACCATGGCCCCGCGCCCGATCGTGTTCGCCCTGTCGGCTCCGGTGCCCGAGATCATGCCGGACGCCGCCTTCGTCGGCGGCGCGGCGGTGGTTGGTTCGAGCCGGCCGCACGGTCCCAACCCGTTTCAGAACGCCATCGCCTTCCCGGGGATCATGCGCGGGGCGCTCGATGTTGCGGCGCGGGACATCGACGGGCCGATGAAGATCGCCGCCGCCCGCGCGCTCGCCGATCTCGTGCCGGGCTACGACCTGTCGCCGCAGTGCATCCTGCCGAGGGCGCTCGACACGCAGTGCGCTCCCGAGGTGGCCGCGGCGGTCGCCCGCGCCGCCCTCGCCTCGGGCCAGGCGCGGCGCCGGGTCGATCCGCGCGATATTCTCGAGAACACCCACGATTATCTGTACGGCGGGACGCTGCGGCCGCTCGGTGGCGAGCCGATCGTCGCCAAGGGGGCCGCCCCCTGAACCCGCGACGGGTCAACGGTTTGAAGATTCCGGAGCGGGCCTCGCCCCGGGCCGCGGTGGCAGCGTCCGGCCGGCTGTGGTACAAGAGATAGACCCGAATCGCGCCGCGCGCAGCAACGGAGCCCGATCCTGATTCGTCCCGCACACCGTCAACAATGGCCGCACGGCAAGAGCAGGGCCCCGAAGAGCGCCTGGGTCTCCCTGATGCTGCTGGCCGCCGCCGCGCTCCCCGCCTACGGCCTGACAGTCGAGCGTCTCACGCCGAAGTACGACACGCTCCGCACCCGCAACAGTCTGAAAACCGACGTTACGCTCTACACCCCGACGGTGCCGGCGATCGATGGACCGGCGATCGTCTATTTCTCCG
>CBDUYA010000187.1:0-6758 GCA_965371335.1 uncultured bacterium
CCTTGCGCCCCGCATGCCCCTTGCGGCCCGCACGGGAGGCGCGATGCGTCGCCGCCGGCGGCTGCAGCCGGTCCCCGTCCAGATCGAGATCCCGCAGATAGCGGCGGAACGCCGGCCCGAATTCGGGGCGCCGCAGGGCGAATTCGACCGTCGCCTGGAGGAAGCCGAGCTTGTTGCCGGTGTCGTAGCGGGTGCCGGTGAATTGATAGGCGTAGATCGGCTGTCGCCGCAGCAGGGAGCGGAGTCCGTCGGTCAGTTGGATCTCCCCGCCGCTTCCCGGCTTCGTCTTCTCCAGATGGCCGAAGATCTCCGGCGTGAGGATGTACCGGCCGATGATGGCGAGATCGGACGGGGCCTCTTCGGGCGGCGGCTTTTCGACCAGGTCGGACACCCGGTGCAGCCGCCCGCCGATCGGCCGCGCGTCGACGATGCCGTACGAGGCGGTGCGCTCCCGGCTGACCCGCTCGACCGCCAGCACCGAACCATGCCGCGCGGCGAACACCTTCATCATCTGGCGCATCGCCGGGGTGCGCGCATGGATGATGTCGTCCCCGAGAAACACCGCAAACGGCTCGTCGCCGACCAGATCGCGCGCCACCAGGATGGCGTGGCCCAGGCCGAGCGGCTCCTTCTGCCGCACGTAGGAGATATTCACCATGTTGGCGATCGCCCGCATCTGGCGCAGCTCGTCCAGCTTGCCCCGCTGCCGCAGCAGTTGCTCGAGCTCGAAGGCGATGTCGAAGTGATCCTCGATGGCGCTCTTGCCGCGGCCGGTGACGATGATGATCGATTCGATGCCGGAGGCGACCGCCTCCTCGATGACGTACTGGATGGCCGGTTTATCGACCAGCGGCAGCATTTCCTTCGGCTGCGCCTTGGTCGCCGGCAGGAACCGGGTCCCGAGGCCGGCCGCGGGGAAGACCGCCTTGCGGACGGGCGCGTTGCGCTTCATAGGTTGCGGATTATAGACCAGAGACGCTCCAGGCCGGACGGCGGTTGGAAGCCTTCGGCGGTCGCCGTCGGCCCGTCCGCCGCCCGGCGCGACTTCTCCTCCTCCCGCCGGGCCTCCTGCGCCGCCATCCGTACCCCCTCCTCGAGCTGCTGGCGCAGGTGGCGCACCCGGGCGAAGAACCCGGCGGTGTGAAACGACTGCAGCAGCCCCAGCCCCTCCCCGTCGTGGTGGTGGCAGAACTCGTGCAGCAGAGTGTGCAGGAAGGCGTCGCCGCGAACCGGCGCCGCGCGCGCCGGGGTGCGGTTGTGCATGCGGATCCGGCCGAGCGGCTTGCCGCCGCGGGCGGCTTTGGGATCGCCGGGGCTCGGTTCCCGCCGCCGGTACTCACCCTGCTGGCTGGAGACGAGGCGCCCGCGGGCGCGGCGGTGCGGCTGCGGATCGTCCGGCACCACCAGCTCCGGGACCGTGACGCCGGTCTGCCGGGCCAGCGCCGCCAGGATCTGCTGACCGTACAGCCGCCGGCTGGTGGCGTCACGCACCGCCAGCAGGCGTTGTGCCGCGCCGGCCGCCTCGCGGACGTCGGGGAGGAAAATCGTGCGGATGCGGTTGCTTCGGACGTAGTCGGTCTTGTGCGTTCGCGCCACGCCGCGATGATCGCACAAATTGACACCCGCGAAAGCGCTGCATTAGACTCGTTTTCGATGCTCGACATGATCTGGGTGCGGAACAACCTCGAAGCGGTCGCCACCGCCCTGCGCAACCGGGGCGAGGACTTCGATCTGGAGCGCTTCCGGCAGCTCGACACCGATCGCCGCACGGCGCTGCGCGAGGTGGAGACGCTGAAGGCCCGCCGCAACACCGCCTCCGGCGAGGTCGCGCGCCTCAAGAAGGAAGGGAAGGACGCCGGCTCGATCATCGCCGAGATGCGCACTGTCGGCGATCGCATCAAGGAGCTCGACGCGCAGGCGGGGGCGGCCGAAACGGCGATGAAGGACCTCCTCCTGACCCTGCCGAACATTCCGCACGAGAGCGTCCCGATCGGGACGTCGGCCGACGACAACCCCGTGATCCGGACGTGGGGCGACCCGCCGCGCTTCGATTTCGAGCCGCTGGCCCACTGGGACATCGGCGTCAACCTGGGGCTGATCGACTTCGACCGGGCCGCCAAGATCGCCGGGGCGCGGTTCGCCGTGATGATGGGCCAGGGGGCGAGGCTGGGGCGGGCCCTGATCAACTTCATGCTCGACCTGCATACCAACCAGCATGGCTACACCGAGGTGCAGCCGCCGTTCATGGTGAACGCGAAAGCGATGACCGGCACCGGCAACCTGCCGAAGTTCGCCGAGGACCTGTTTCGCGTCGAGCCGTTCGGGTACTACCTGATCCCGACGGCCGAGGTGCCGCTGACCAACCTGCACCGCGAGGAGATCCTCGATGGCGAGCGGTTGCCGCTGTTGTACACCGCCTACACGCCCTGCTTTCGCAGCGAGGCCGGCTCGTACGGCAAAGACGTCAAGGGGCTGATCCGCCAGCACCAGTTCGACAAGGTCGAGCTGGTGCAGGTGACCAAACCGGAAGAGTCGTTCGCTGCCCTGGAGAGCCTGACCGCCAACGCCGAGCGCGTCCTGCAACTGCTCGAGCTGCCGTACCGGATCGTGACGCTGTGCACCGGCGACATCGGCTTCGCCTCGATGAAGACCTACGACCTCGAGGTGTGGCTGCCGTCATTCAAGACCTACCGCGAGATCTCCTCCTGCTCCAACTGCGGCGACTTCCAGGCCCGCCGTTCGGGAATCCGCTTCCGTCGCGGGACCAAGGGGAAGTCGGAGTTCGCCCACACGCTGAACGGCTCCGGGCTCGCCGTCGGCCGGACACTCGTCGCCCTGCTGGAGAACCGGCAGACGAAGGATGGCCGCATCCTCATTCCCGCAGCGCTGCAGCCGTACTTCGGCGCCGCCGAGATCGCTCAGTAACGCCGCCGGGCGAACCGGAGGGCGACCCCGAACTGCGTGCGATCCTCGGCGCGAAACGGCCATTCACGATCGGCGATCACCGCGATCTGCAAGCTGTCCCCGATCCAGAACGCCAGCTCGACGCCGGCGGCGGCAAGCCCGCCGAACCCGTCGTCCGGATCGCTGCGGCGATGCTCCAGGCCGAGCCGGAGGCGCGGCCCGAAGCGCACCGGCGCCTGCGGCACCCAGGGGAGCCAGGTGGCCTCAAAGCCGCCACTGTAAATCGTCTGCCTGCCGCCGTCCTGCCAGGCGACCCACCAGCCGAGCCCGCCGCTGAAGTCGACCGTTTCGTCCCAACTGCTCCACAGCAGGCTGATCCCCTGCAGGCGGGTTCCGTCCGGCTCATCCTCCTCGACGTACGACAGGCCGTAGATGCGGCTCTCGGCGTGCGGCCCCCAGGCCGAGCGCGGGCGGGCTCGATCGAGCGCCCGTGAATCGGCCGCCGGGACGGCTTGCGCCGCCACCTCGACCGCCGGCCGGGTCTCTGGCGGCGCCCCGGCCGCCGCAAGCGGAAGGCAGGCGAGCACGACCAGCGCCGGGATCGGCAGCAGGACGCGGATCGCGTGGTCGATTCGAGCTCCTCTCATCACAACTCCCCGGCGGCGCCCCGGCGGCCGCTATAATGATCCCCGGAGGGATGGCCGAGTGGTCGAAGGCGGCGGTCTTGAAAACCGCTGACGGGCAACCGTCCGTGGGTTCGAATCCCACTCCCTCCGCCAACCCTTCCCGCCGCACCAGACGCGAGACCAGACTATCAGAGTGAGAATCCCGATCGCCAGGGCGAGTCCTCAGGGCGACTGCAGTGAGCGGACTGGGCTGTAGAGCCGCAGCGGTCTGCGGCGCCACCAGGTGCCGTCGCTGCGGCGCGTGTCGAAGTCGGTGAAGCGGTAGTCGTAGACGACGGCGCGGATGTAGCGGGGCGGCGCGTCGGGGAAGGGATTGGTTTCGAGCAGCGCCAGCACCTCCCGCTTCCCTTGCAGCAGGCGGTACTGGAAGTTGCGGAACCAGGGGTTGCGCTGCTCGTTGCCGAGCGCCGCGAACCACATCTGCCAGTCGAGGCGTGGCTGATGGGGCGCCACGAACGTGGGGCGGCGCGCCGGATCGCCCGGCTTCCATTTGAATTCGTACGGCAGCCAGGTGGTGCCGTCATTGCTTCCCTGCACGATGATCTCGGGCCGCGTCTCGGTCATGTTGGCGAACAGTCCGTAGACGTTGATCAGGTGGAAGGGAGAGAGGGCCCGCTGTGCGCTTTGCACCGGCTGCGGCCAGGTGAACGGAACGCGCCAGCGGCGCGTCATCTCCGCGGTCGAGATGACGACGACGAAGGCGATCACGGGAACGCTGATCCAGAGGGGCCAGCGTCGCGGCGGCCGCGGCGTGACGGCGGCGCGCGCGCGGCGCCACGGCCAGGCGTCATCGTCGACCAGGATCAGGCAGAGAGCGATGGTCAATAGATTAAAAAAGGTGTAATTGCCGGTGGCGATGATGGCGGCCATCAGCCCGATCGTCAGGACGCAGGCGGTGAGCCGCAGGCGGCGTGGCGCGAAGAACAGGAACGGCACGGCCAGCTCGATGACGAACATGATGGCGCACGACAGCGCGTGCAGATCGGACGGCATCTGGTGCGCGTACCAGGCGGTCCAGGTCGGCAGTGGCTGCGTCTCGTAGTGGACGTCGAGCGCGCTGAGGTCCCACCAGGTCGAATCGCCGCTGGTCAGCTTGACCACGCCCGAAGAGAACATGAGCCGGAACAACAGCCAGCGGACCAGCCACAGGGCGCCTCGCGGCGCGGCGCGCGGGCAGGGGAGGCGGCAGCGCAGCCGCCATGGCGCCAGCAGGATGGCCAGAAAACCGGCCTCCAGCAGGAGGATGTCCCACTGGAAGTTGAGAAACGGCCGGCAGATGTTGAGGAACGAGAGGTAGATCACCCACAACGAGGCCAGGCCCGGCCCGGTGAGCAGCCCGGCGGCGACCAGCGCCGCGATCACGACGCCGGCGGCGCAGAATCCATGCAGGGCGCCGTCGCCCGCGCCGAGCCAGAAGATCGTCGGCAATGCCCAGTAGCCTTCCATGCCGTGGCGCGATCCGATGCTGTCGAGGAACCGCGTGGCCGGCACGATGCCGGCGCTTCCCGCCAGTCCGTCGACCTGCCACCAGAGCGACAGGAAGGCGATCAGGTAGATCACCCCGAGCAGACGGACGAACAGGCAGGAGGCGATCCCGTAGGTCGACCGCAGCGGACGGTCACCCCAGCCGAGCCAGGTCAGAAACGAAAAGAGTCGGCGGTTGGCCGCCACCCGCCGATAGAACCATTCACTGACCGCGGCAGCGCCGGGGATCGCCCGGTAGGCGCGCAGCGCCGATCCCCCGCCGGGAGCGAGGGCGAGGGCGCGGGCGATCCCCTCGACCCCGGAGTAGACGCGCCCGTCCGTGTCGACGAACTGCACCGCCCCGGCGAACGATTCGGCTGGAATGTCCGGGAAGCGATCGGCGACCTGCCGGGAGGGCGCCACGTCGATGCGATCGCCGATCCGGGCGCGCCAGCGGGCGACCCAGAAGCGGCAGAAGCGGCAATCACCGTCGTAGATGAGAAGTGGCTGCATGCGTCAGGCCGGCACCATAGCTCACCGCTCCGGGAGGGTCAATGACGCCGCGCAGCGCCGGCGGGGGCGCGAGGTGGCACTCCGAAGCGGTCTTTGATAAGCTGCCGCCATCCAAATACAGAACCGCCGTTGACCTGTCGGAGAAGGAGTTCCCCATGTCGGCCCTGCACAAGCTGACCAAGGAAGACAGCGAGAGCGTCGCCGAGGTCAGGGAGAAGTTTACGCTGGACGTCCTGATGGGGCTGTCGACCAGCCCCAAGCAGATCTCATCAAAATATTTCTACGATGACGAGGGGACCCGGCTGTTCAAGGCGATCATGCGCCTCCCGGAGTACTACCCGACGCAGTGCGAGAAGGAGATCCTGTCGACCCACGCTGACCGCCTGGCGACGGCGTTCGGTAACGGTCCGTTCAACCTGGCGGAGCTCGGCTCCGGCGACGGTCTGAAGACCAGGGTCCTGCTGCAGGCGCTGCAGGCGCGCCAGGCGTCGTTCCGCTATCTGCCGATCGACATCTCGGGGGCGTCGGTCGAGGCGCTGCTCGCCTCGCTCGGCAGGGAGTTTCCGCGACTGGAGACCGAAGGCCTGGTGGGCGACTACTTCGAGGGGCTGCGCTGGCTGTCGAAGTCCCATCCCGGCAGGACGGTGGTGCTGTTTCTCGGTTCCAACATCGGCAACTTCAGCCGCGCCGAGGCGCGCGTCTTTCTGCACAGCCTGTGGTACGCGCTGAACGACGGCGATCGGGTCCTGATCGGGTTCGACCTCAAGAAGGACATCGACGTGATGCTGAACGCCTACAACGATTCGCAGGGCGTGACCCGCGACTTCAACCTCAACCTGCTGCGCCGCATCAACCGGGAGCTGGGCGGCGATTTCGACCTCGATCGATTCCGGTTCTTCTCCACCTACGACGTGTTCGGCGGCTCGATCAACAGCTATCTCGTCAGCCGGGAGCAGCAGGAGGTCTTCATCGAGGCGATCGGCCAGAGCTTCGGCTTCAAGCCGTGGGAGCCGATCCGCACCGAGTTCTCCTACAAGTACCTGGAATCCGATATCGAGGGGCTCGCCAGGGATACGAGATTCCGCATCGTCGAGCAGTTCTACGATTCCCGGCGCTACTTCGCGAGCTCGTTGTGGCAGGTCTGCAGGGAAACGCCCGCCGGGCGGGCCACCAGCGGCAGGGAGTGACGCC
>CBDUYA010000188.1:0-6698 GCA_965371335.1 uncultured bacterium
GTGGTCATGAAAGAGGTTCGAATCTCAGGTGGGATCGTGCCCCTGGGTGAGTTCAAAGCACAAGCCGCGAAGCTTCTCAAGCGCATAGGCGAGTCGGATCAGCCGATGGTGATCACACAGAACGGCCGCCCGGCGGGCGTCCTGCTGTCTCCTCGCGAGTACGATCGGATGCAGGAGCGACAGCGGTTCCTCGAATCGATTGCCGCAGGACTGGCGGACGCCGAGGCCGGGCAGGTGATGGTCACGACCGAACTGCGCGAGCGCCTCCGCGCCTGGCGCACGGATCGACATGAGAGATGAAGGTCACCTGGACCGAGCAGGCCTGGGAGCGGTTGATTGAGATCGAGGTGTTCGTTGCCCGGGATGATCCTGAGGCCGCCACCCGGCTCGTCGATGGACTCATCGAGCGAGGTAACGCACTGGCTCGATATCCGGACCGTGGACGCCGTCTGCCTGAACTCCCGAAGAGCGGTCTTCGAGAACTGATCGTCGGTAGCTATCGAATTGTGTATCGGCGCGGCGCTGAGACGATCGAGGTGCTGACGGTTTTCGAGGGTCATCGTCTACTACGCAATGAAGAACTTTCTCGGGGTACATGAGCACATCGCAACGCAGACTCCGAACAACATCCCGCCCAACGCACGGGTCCCGTCCATGCGCCCGCCAGTCCCAGGAGCGATCCGGCGGCGGGACGGCCCGGCGCTTGGCCGGCGACCGAGCGGAACTGCCGGCCGCTACCCGCACCGGGCAGCATGCGGATCCTGAACCGCTACGGTAGCTTAGTCGTTACGATCGCCCGGCTCAGGTCGCCGATCGTGCGGCGCTGCGCCCACGGCGTGCGGCACCAGCACCTCGAGGGTGATGAGACGCGCATTGCCCGCCGCATCGGTCACCCGGTAGGTCATCTCGTAGCGGCGCCCATCCCCGGAGCCGGATCGTTCGGCGCGCAGCAGCAGCCGGCGATCGTCGGTGCCGGGCTCCGCCTCGCGGATGTCTCCGGTCGTCGAGCCGTCGCCGGAGCCGGGCCTGTCGTCCATCTCGCTGCTGCGGACCTCCTGCGGCGTGATCGCGACCTCGTCCGAGCAGATATCCTCCGCGTTCAGATCGACCGCCACCGGGACGAGCCGGTGGTCCGGCGGCCAGAGCACCCGGGGAGAGGTGGCGCCCGACACCAGGGGCGGCGTCGTGTCGGCGACGACCACCTCGAACCGATCGGTCGCCACGAGACCGGAGGGGTCCTCGACCCGCAGAACGATCGCATGCCGGCCGAGGCCGAGCGGCACGCTCACGACCTCTCCCCTCGCTAGCAGCCGCAGGCCCTGCTCTCCAAGATCTTCCAGCCAGAAATGTTCCAGCGGCCCGCCATCCGGATCGACCGAGGCACGACCGTCGAGAACCACCGTCGTGGCCGCGCGGGCGGTGCACTCGACGACCCGATCGTCCGGGCCGCCGGCGATCGGGGGCCGGCCGAAAACCAGTAACTGCTCGCCGCCCCAGGCGAACCCGAGGCGATCGCGCACCTCGGGTGTGTTGCCGTCGGTGGCCGAGAGAGCCAGGCCGAATCCGGTTCCGGGCGACGCGGCCATATTGCCGAGGAAGATCGGATCCGGAAGCGTCGACGCGCTGTAATCGGCGCCCGCCAGCGGAACGTCCTGCTCGGCGATGAGGTCGGCGCTGTCGGGCCGGGTCACCTCGATGCGCACTCCGAAGGTCTGCGTCGTGTCGTCGAGGCGCCGCCCGTCGGCCAGGGAGATCCGGGCAGCAGCTCCAGGCTGCCGCCGGCGAACGCGGCGAATCCCGAGACGACGTTCCCGGCACCTTCGGTGCGACGGTCCCCTGTGCCTTCATTGATGTAGAGAAAGCCGATCGGTGAGTGCGATGCGAGGGCCCGGCGCGCAACTGCGTGAACCTCGCCCCCCAGCCGCTCCGGGCCGTCCCTGGCCGGCACCGCGGAGGAGGCATGACCCGGGACCGCGATGCCGGTCGAGGCCCACAGGAGCGATGCCAGCAGGAGGCGTCTCACCCCCTACACATACGACGCCCCCCCCGCCTCCGTCAACCAGTTTCTTGCCGACCGTCCTGTCGATTGCCAGACCCGGGATCGCAGGTCACGACTGGGCTTGCCGGGCGCTGCTGCGGGTGGGCGCGGATGACCGCGGCGCCCCTCAAATGCCGGAGTGACGATCCGCCGCAGCGCCGGCCCCGGCCGGATCAGCGGGCGGCCCGCCTCCTGGATGCGCCGTCCATAATCTGGTTGAACAGCGTCTCGAACGCCTTGAGGGTGGCGGGATCCTTCTTCTGCACCACGTGCGTGAACAGCCGCAGGAGACGGATCTGGCGGAGTGTGTAGTTCTCCCCTTCCCGGCGCGCCGGGCTGCCGGGACCGGAGTCGATCAGATCCATGAGGCAGTTCCCGCTGGCGCTCACCGGGCAGGGACGATGGCGGCGTGACGGAGGGGACGGACCGAGCAGATCCTCCAGTGAAATCCGCAGGGCGTCGGCGATACGCATGGCGGTCCGCACCGTCGGGTGGACTTTGCTGTTCTCGATCCGTGACAGGTAGGATGGATCGAGCCCCGAGCGGCGGGACACGATTCCCTGCGACAGGCCCTGCTGGTTGCGGCGCGCGGCGATCCGCTTGCCGATAGGTATTTCGACTCGAGATGTGCGAGGCATTGGGTCTCCCGTGCGTATACAGCTATGTCAGGCTTTATTATGCACTTTCCTGAATACAACATCAAGCCCCCGGCGATGCGTTCTCCGCCGGAGGGATCGGCATGCTATCAGGATGGAGCAGGGCCGGGCAGCCGCGGCTCAGGCTTCGAGCGAGCCGCCCGGCACGATGGCGGCCGGCTCGATACCGATGGCGCGCAGGCCGTGCGCCCACATCTCTTCGGCAGGAACATTGAGGGCGAGGGCGGGATCGACCGGGCCGAAGATCCACGAACCCTCCTCGATCTCGTGGGTGAGCTGCCCCGGCGCCCAGCCGGCGTAGCCGGCGTAGCAGTGAAAGCGGCCGGTCTTGAGGAGGCAGAGCCGGCCAAGCGTCTCCTTCGAGAAGCTGACCTGGAGGCCGTCGACGACCGACTGGCCTTCCGGATCGGCCAGCTCGTCGCCGTACAGCACCAGCCCCTGCTCCGGCTGCACCGGCCCGCCGCTTCGCACCTTCTTCCCCTGTTCCCCCGCGTACGGGATGTTGTGGCCGCGGCAGAGATCCTCCAGCAGCAGGCTGCTCTCGTGGTTGATGACGACGCCGAAGGCGCCCTGCTCGTTCTGCTGCAGCAGCAGCACGACCGACTGATGGAAATTGGGATCGAGCAATTGCGGGACGGCGTAGATCAGGCCGGGGGCCAGGGAATCACTCATGTCGCCTAATGATGTCACGAATGGGGCGCGCTGCAAAGGGCGATCAATTGTGATGAAACTCGGCCACGAGGAGGGTCAGATCGTCGTCGGTCGGGCGCCCGCCGGCGTGCCGGCGCGCTGCCTCCATGGTGCCGGCGGTCACCTCGGCGATCGTGCCGCGGCGTCGCGCCAGGGCGCGGAGCAGGCGTTGGCGGCCATACTCCCGGCCGCCCGGGTCGCGCATCTCATACAGCCCGTCGGTGTAGAGGGCGAGCCGATCCCCCGGCTCGAATGGGGTCGAGGCGACCGGCCGGGAGCCGAGCCCGAGCCCGAACGACAGAAGCGGTGTCGTGGCGTCGAGCGTCCTCGCCTTCGCGCCGTCTCTCCAGATGAGGGCGGGCGGGTGGCCGGCGTTCAGGTAGTGCAACGTCCGGGCGCGCGCATCGATCATGGCGAGAATCAGGGTGACGACGCGGTGCTGGCTGAGGGGGGCGAGCGAATCGTGCACCGCCTGCGCCGCCAGCGCCAGATCCGGCTGCACCCGCAACGTCCGGTTGAGCGCGGTCTTGATCATGCCGGTCACCAGGGCCGCGGCAACACCATGCCCGACGACGTCGGCAATCATCAGCAGCAACCGGCCGTCGGGGAGCGGGATTACGTCATAGATGTCCCCTCCCACCGCTTCACAGGTCACCTGGGCGGCGGCCACCTCGAGGGGGCCGTAGCGCCGGGGCAGATCCTTGGGCAGGAGCGCCATCTGGTAACGGCGGGCGCGCGCCAGGTCGGCGGTCAGCCGTTCGATCAGGCCGTCCCGCTCCAGCTCGAGCCGCTGGATCTCGAGGGAGCGATCGACGATCGACCTGAGGACGGCGCGGGAGAACGGCTTGGTGATGAAGAATCCGGCGCGCTCTTTCACCGATCGAACGAGCTTATCGTCGAGGTCGGTGACCGAGCCGGTCACCAGCACCACCTCCATCTTCGGGCACTCCGTCTTGATGGCGCGCGTGACCTCGAACCCGTCCATACCGGGCATGCGGATGTCGACGATGGCGACGTTGAACTCCAGGCTCCGAACCGCTTCCAGCGCCGCCTTTCCGGAAGCGAAGCTGTGCACCTCGTGCATCGGCGCCAGGATCCGCTCCACCGCGCGCAGCATGGCCGGATCATCGTCAACCACCATGATGCGGCTGCGGGATCCCTTCATCGCCTTCTCTTTGTCTTCGACCCGGCCGCGATGCGCGGCGCGCCCCCGTCCGCTTCCGGCGCCTTCCGCTCGTCAACAGCGGCCGGCAAAGTCACGGTGACCGTGGTGCCGCCGCCGCGCCGGTTGCGCAGATCCATCTCGCCGCCGTTCTCCC
This sequence comes from uncultured bacterium, assembly GCA_965371335.1. Lineage (GTDB taxonomy): Bacteria > Acidobacteriota > Polarisedimenticolia > Gp22-AA2 > Gp22-AA2 > CBDUYA01. Next base: position 4,704 of record CBDUYA010000188.1, read on the forward strand.
ACACAATGGAACGGCAAATCGAGAGCCCCAGACCGAAACCCTCGTCCTTGGTGGTGTAAAACGGCTCCAGGATCCGTTCGATCCGATCCTGCGGGATCCCGGTCCCCGTATCGCTCACCTGGACCTCGATCTTCCCCTTCCCGGCGCGCGCCCGGATGGTCAGCTTGCCGCCGGCCAACATCGCCTCGAGCGCGTTGGTAATCAGGTTGAGGAACAGTTGCTCCAGCCCGCCGCGCGAGGCCCGGATCTCGGGCAGGCCGGCGGGCAGATCCAGATCGAACTCGATGCCGAGCCTCTTCATCCGCGTTCCGAGCACCGACAGCGCCCCGTCGATGATGACCGCGAGCGGGGCGCGTTCCACCGGGCGCACCTCCGAGCGGGCGAGTTGCAGCATGCCATCGAAGATTCGCTGGCAGATCTTCGCGGACTGCTCGATCTGGCGGAGATCTTCTTTCAGTACCTCCGGTTTGAAGGTGCCGGCTCTCACCTCTTCGCGCGCCTGCTGGACCGTCGGCAGGATTGCCCCGATGGCGTTCTTCACGTCGTGCGAGATCGCCCGTGCCAGATCAGCCATAGCGTGCTTCTTCTCCGCCGCGATGATCCGTTCTTCCATCGACAGCGCCCGTCTCGCGTTGTGAATGACCGACACAATGTGCGGCAGCACCCGCGCAACCGCCGCCGATTCGGTGGCGCCGAACGCCCCGGCACTCCGGGCGGCGATCTTCAGCACCCCCAGCAACTGGTTTTCGTAGTGGAGCGGCGCCATCAGGATCGTTCCTTCCGCCGGCTCGCGGCCTTTCCCGCCCCAGCGCAGCAGACGCGCCAGACGCATTCGCTCGCGATTCGTATCGCCACCCTTCTTGCGCCCGCCCGGCCGCGCCGCAACGGGACAGACAATGCTCACGCCCCCGGCGCGGCGCAGCATCGGCCGGACCGTCTCAGGCACCTTGATGCGACGCCCGATGCGGCGGCTCTTCGCCTTCACCCAGGCGATCTGCTCGGCGTGCAGGACGAGACGGGCGCCATCCTCTTCGGCGATCAGCAGGGCGGAGCTGTGGTCGTAGCGGGTCAGTGATCGGAGGCCGTGCAGGATTTGATAGAAGAGGTCCTTCGGTCGCAGCTCGCGCACCGTCTTATCCTTGATCTGATCGACCACGCGGTTGATGCGGCGCTCTTCCCGCAACGCCGCCTCGTGAGCCAGCTTGCGGCACAACCTGCCGAGCCAGCGACCGTCACCGGGCGAGAACGGCTTGTCCTGGCGGCGCAGGGCCATCAAACCGATCGGGCGGTCGCCGATCAGGATCGGCGCCATGATCTCATTGTCGGGCAGGGTCGGTCTTTCGAGGGCGAGAAACGCCCGGACCGTTTTTTCGTCCCAGTCGGATCCACCGCGGCCGCAGCCGAGGGTGCGCAGCTCACCCGAAATCGGGTGCCGCAGCACGACGCAGCCGGCGTCGGCCGGCAGGTGGCGAACGATCTGAGACAGCGTGGTCTTGAAGAGCTTGGTGGGATCGCCGATCCCTTCCAGCTGGCGGCCCAGCTGGTCCTGGAAGCGATAACGATCAAGTGACCCGGCCATGATTCCTGCTGGGTGATCCGGGCGCCCACCGCGACGCCCATACTCTCGTTCGACTCCGGCCGCCGGCCGGAGACTCAGATGGCTCAGGAGCCGCCGTAGCCGATGGTGACCTTGGAATCCTCGACGATGAGCGGCACTGACCGTCCGCCCTTGCTGAACTTCAGCATCTCAGCGAGCATGCCCTTATCAGCAAGGACGTCGTGATAGGTCACCTGGTAGCCCTTCTTCTCGTAAGCCTCACGGGCCGAGGTGGTGTACGGTCAGGTGTCCTTGCCGAAGATACGAACGTGTCCGGCCATCGAGATCCCCCTTCATGGTGGAATGCAGGTAGTGAGGCGAATGGTGAGCCGTGGAGGACTCGAACCTCCGACCCGCTGATTAAGAGTCAGCTGCTCTACCAACTGAGCTAACGGCCC
>CBDUYA010000189.1:0-6679 GCA_965371335.1 uncultured bacterium
GCTTTCGGTGCGGAAGTCAACGAAATCTTACGGCGCCCTTTCCAAGGACTCCCTCCAGCGCCAGCGTCAGAACGCGGCTGGGAGAAACCTTGAGGGCGCTCGAGACCCGCAGCGTGGCGCGGAAGGACCTGGGCCGCGTCACCTCGATGAACACGGGACACGGCCCCGGCCGCTCGCGCAGCAGGTCGCGCACCCGGGACACGGTCTCCTCTTCCAGATCGCCGGGAGGAACGCAGATCACCACCTCGCGGGCGCGCTTCTCCTCCGCCTCGTCGAGCGCGAGAACCGCATCGGCTATCAGCCGCCGCTGCTCGTCGGCGATCTCCACGTTGCCGGTGAGCAGGATTGCAGCATCCTCCTTGAGGAGGCTCCCGTGCCGCCCGTAAGCTTCCGGAAAAACGATCACCTCGACGGAGCCCTCCAGATCCTCCAGTTTCAGCACGGCCATCGTGTCCCCGCGCCTGGTCCTCCGCTTCTTCAGCGCGGTGACGATGCCGGCCATGGTCACCTTGGCCGGCTTATCGACCTTCTTGAGGCTCGACGTCGTGTGGCTGACCAGGCCGCGGATCCGCTCCACATGCTCCTGCAGCGGATGTCCCGCAAGGTAAAACCCGAGAGTTCCCTTTTCGTAGGCGAGCCGTTCCTTGTCCGGCCAGTCGGGGCGCGGCTCGAGGGGGGCGTCCCCCTCGTCCCTGCCGGATCCCCCGAACAGATCGGCCTGGCCGGTCTCCCGATCGCGCAGCGCCCGCTGCCCCGCCTCCATGGCGCCGTCGATCGCCGCATACACGGTGGCGCGGTTCGGCCCCAGACGGTCCATGGCGCCGGCCTTCACCAGCGACTCGAGCACCCGTTTATTGACCAGGCGCAGATCGATCTCCCGGCAGATCGCAACCAGTGACCCGAAGCGTCCCAGCCGTTCGCGCGCTTCGAGAAGGGCCTGCACGGCGCTGGCGCCGACGTTTTTCACGGCGCCGAGCCCGAACCGGATACCCTCCGCTTCGACGGTGAAGTTCATTCCGGAGGTGTTGATATCGGGCGCCAGGACCGGGATCCCCATGTCGCGGCTGGCGCCGATGTACTTGACGATGTTATCGCTGTTCTCTTTCTCCGCCGTCAGGAGCGAGGCCATGAAGTGTCGCGGGAAGTGCGCCTTCAGCCAGGCGGTCTGGTACGCCACCAGCGCATAGGCGGTGCTGTGCGCCTTGTTGAATCCGTATCCGGCGAAATACTCCATGAGCTCGAAGATCTTGCGGGCCTGCTTCTCGGTGATCCCCTTCTCCCTGAACCCGTTCACGAACTTGTCCCGCTGCGCCGCCATGACGTCCCGTTTCTTCTTGCCCATGGCGCGCCGCAGGAGATCGGCCTCTCCGAGTGTGAAGCCGGCCAGTTGCGAGGCGATCTGCATGACCTGCTCCTGGTAGACGATGACTCCGTAGGTCACACCCAGAATGCTCTCGAGCTGCGGGGCGATGTATTCGATCTTCTTCTTTCCGTGCCGCCTGTCGATGTAGTCGTCGATCATCCCCGAGCCGATAGGGCCGGGCCGGAACAGCGCATTGAGGGCGATGAGATCCTCGAATTTATCCGGCTTCAGCTTGCGCAGGATGTCCTGCATGCCGGACGACTCGAACTGGAACACCCCGGCCGTGCGGGCAGCGCTGAACAGGCGGTAGGTGGCCTCGTCGTTCAGCGGCAGCGCCTCGAGTTCGATCTCGGTTTCTTCCGCTTCCCGGATCCTGTCAACACAGTCGTGAATCAGGGTCAGTGTCTTGAGGCCGAGGAAGTCCATCTTCAGCAGCCCGATCTTGCCGATCTGCTCCATGGCGTACTGGGTCACGATCTCGTTGTCGCGGGTACGCGCCAGTGGCGAGAACTCGACGATCGGGCGGGGCGAGATCACCACTCCGGCGGCGTGAACCGAGGCGTGGCGGGTCAGCCCTTCGAGACGGCGCGAGACATCCAGAAGCTGCCGCACGCGGTCGTCGCTCTCGTGCATCTGCCTGAGCGCCGGGACCGCCTTCATCGCCTTGTCAATCGTCATGTCGAGCTCGGCCGGAATCATCTTGGCGATCCGATCGCAGTCACCGAAAGGCACGTCGAGGCCCCGGCCGGCATCGCGGATCACCGCTTTCGCTCCCATCGTGGCAAAGGTGATGATCTGCGCCACGTTGTCGCGGCCGTACTTCTCGCGCACGTAGTCGATCACCCTGGCCCGTCCACGAATGCAGAAGTCGATATCGATGTCCGGCATGGTGACGCGCTCCGGATTGAGGAAACGCTCAAACAGGAGATCGTACTCGAGCGGGTCCACGTCGGTAATGCGCAGACAGTAGGCAACGAGCGATCCCGCCGCGGAACCCCGGCCGGGGCCCACCGGCACGCCGTTCTCCCTGGCATACTTGATGAAATCCCAGACGATGAGGAAATAGCCCGGGAATCCCATCCGGATCACCATGTCGATCTCGCGCTCGAGGCGCGCCTTGTACGACTCGCGCGTCCCCCCCCGGTCCCCACCCGCGGCGCTCGCCTGCCGCTGCCGCAGGCGCTCTTCGAAGCCGGCGTAGGTCACCTCACGGAAGTACTGTTCAGTCGAGTAACCTGCGGGAACCTGGAAATGAGGCAGCAGGTTGCCCCCCTGCTCGATCTGAAGATTGCAGCGCTCCGCGACCAGCAGCGTGTTCTCCACCGCTTCCGGCTGATCCTTGAAGACCTCCCACATCTCCGCCGCCGGCTTGAAGTAGTGCTCCTGGCTGAAACGCATGCGCGCCACGTCGGTGACCGTCTTTCCGGTCTGTATGCAGATCAGCACATCGTGCGCGAAGTGATCCTCGCGGCGCAGGAAGTGGCAGTCATTGGTGGCGAGAAGCGGGATCTTCAGACGCCGGCCCATCGGGATCAGCACTTCGTTGAGCGCCGCCTCTTCCGCTATCCCCTGGTCCTGCAGCTCGAAAAAGAAATTCTCCGCGCCGAAGATTTCCCGGTACTCCGCCGCCACCTGCTCGGCGCGATCCACCTGCCCGTTGAGAATGAGCTGCGGGATCTCCCCACCCAGGCAGGTCGACGTGGCGATCAGACCGGTTGAGTTCGCGGCGAGGAGCTCCCGATCGATCCGCGGCCGGTAGTAGTAACCTTCGAGAAAGCCGGCGGTTGACAGCCGCATCAGGTTGCGGTACCCCTGCTGGTCCCGCGCCAGAAGGAGGAGATGGTAGTAGGGCTTGCGGCCCGACCTGGCCGGGGTCCGCTCAGTCCGGTGTCCCGGCGCGATGTACGTCTCGCATCCGAGAATCGGCTTCACCCCCGCGGCCGCGGCCGCTTCGAAGAACGGAATCGCTCCGAACAGGTTCCCGTGATCGGTGATCGCCACGGCCGGCATGTCGAAGCGCGCGGCCTGCTGGCACAGCTCGTCCAGGCGCGAAGCGCCGTCCAGAAGCGAGAACTGCGAGTGATTGTGCAGATGAACGAAGCTCTTTCCTGAGCTCATATCATTCCCATTCGATAGTTGAAGGTGGTTTACTGCTGATATCGTACACGACACGGTTAACGCCGCGCACCGTATTGACGATGCGCGCGCTCACGGCAGCGAGGAATTCCTGGGGCAGCCGCGCCCAGTCGGCGGTCATGAAATCGTCGCTGGTGACCGCGCGTAACGCGACGACATCTTCGTGCGTCCGGCCATCCCCCATGACGCCGACGGAGCGCACCGGCAGAAGAACGGCGAAGGCCTGGGCCGTCTCCCGGTAGAGGCTCGCTCCCCCGGGGCCGGGAGTCTCCCTAAGCGCCGTGATGAAGATCGCGTCGACCTGATGCAGGATCTCGAGCCGCGCCCCGGTCACCTCTCCCATCACCCGGACGGCGAGCCCCGGCCCGGGAAAAGGATGACGCATCAGGATCGACTCCGGCAGCCCGAGCTCCCGTCCCACGCTGCGCACTTCGTCCTTGAAGAGATCGCGAAGCGGCTCGAGCAGCTTCATCTTCATGTCCCGCGGCAGGCCTCCGACATTGTGATGTGTCTTGATCATCGCGGAGGGGCCCGTGTTCACGGCCGACTCGATGCGATCGGGATAGAGAGTCCCCTGCGCCAGGAAGGCGGTGCCGCCGAGACGGGATCCGCCACCCCGCGGAGAGCTTCGAGGAATCGATCTCCAGCGGAGACCAGACGGACCGGGAGGTGCAGATCATCCTGAAACGCGCGCTGGACGGTCTCCGCCTCGAACGAACTGCTCCGCCAATCCGCCCGGCACGCGCATCCCGCACGGAGAAAAGCCGCGAGAATCTCCTGGCCATCTGGCGGCGGTTCGACGATCTCGTCTCCGTGGCTCATCCAGACTCGCTGCGTCCGGGGCGAGCTCTCGAACAGGGGATCCGCCTCGACGACCGCGAGGTCGGCCGGGCCGTACTCCCGGTGCGGCGCCCGCACCACCCTGCCCTGCAGTTGGTGCGCCATCAACTGCATGCCATAGCAGATCCCGAGGATCGGAATGCCGAGATCGAACAGCGCCGGGTCGAGCCACGGCGCATTCGCGGAGTCGACCGAATCGGGCCCTCCGGAGAGGATAATGCCGATCGGCCGGCGCTGGCGGACGGCGTCGACCGGCACGTCGAACGGGAGGACTTCGCTGTAAACGTGCAGCTCGCGTACCCGGCGCGCGATCAGATGGCTGTCCTGCGGGCCGCAATCGAGCACGAGAACCGTTTCACGACCACGAGGCCTGCCTCCGGCGCTCACGCCCTTCTCCGCACATCGCGTCCCAGCCGGTGAATGAGCCGCTCGAAGGCGTGCGCCGGGTCCCGGGCCCCGCTTCCCTTGATCTCCCGGTCGGCCGTCAGGCAGAGCCGAATGGCATCGCGCAGGGTCCGCGCGCCGACACTCCCGACCTCACGGTGAAAGCGCTCGGCGCGCCACGGATCGATTCCGTAGCGCGCTCCGGCGTCACGCGGACTGACGCGCCGATCCCTCACTTCACGCGCCTTCAGGGCGTTGCGGAAATACCACGCCATGCCTCCGAGCAGCATCACCGGCTCCTCGCCCGCCGCCAGAAGGTCGCGCAAAGAGGTCACGGCGCGGGCGCGATCGCCCGAGAGGATCTGCCTGGCGAGCAGGAACGCATCTCCCGTCCGCGGCACGCTCACCAGCAGCGAGAGGTCCTCCGGCCCGATGGCGCGTGGCGTGCCGATGGCACTCATCAATTTATCGAGCTCGGCATTCATCCGTCCGAGGCCGTCGGCGATCAGCCCGGCCGTGATCGCCTCGACCAGATCGGCGCCGATGGTAAATCCCCGCTCCTGCAGTCTCTCCCGGGCCCACTGCGCCATGCGACGTTCGTCCAGCGGAGCGCACTCGACCCGCGCGGCGCCCTTCTGGAGCTCCCGGTAGAGGGCTTTCCTGCGATCGATCTTCACGTCGCTGAACACGAGACAGGTTTTCGGATTGGGGTTGGCCAGGTACTTCTTCAGCCCGGCCGCGTTCTCGACCCTCAGCCGGCCGGCGGCCCGCACCACGATGAGCCGGCGCCCGCCGCCCATCGCGTAGGTCGAAGCGCGATCGAGAATCTCCGCAAGGGCGATCTCGTCGCCCCGCAGAAGGTCCCGATCGAGCCCCGGATCGTCGCCCCCGAACACCGCCTGTTCGAGACAGCGGATCCCTGCGTCATGCAGGTAGGCTTCCTCGCCCTCGAACAGGTAGACCGGCTCGATCCGGCCGGCCTTCAGCGTCTTGACCAGCGTCGCGTGGGTTAAGGAGGCGCCCATGACCGCTCAGAATCCCTCCAGAATCGAGGTCACGATCCGGCGGGCGAAATCGCCGGCAACCTCGTCAATGGCGACGATCTCCCGGTCGATGAAGGTCGTGGCGATCTTCGCGACTTCGTACTGCTCCTTGAACAGAAAACGATCATCGGACCAGAGGGTGCGGTCGGATCCGACCTCTTTGAGCACCACCCGCGCGGTGATCAGAATCTCGTAGCGCGTCGCCCGGCCCTGCTCGTTGATCACGATCGGCACCGAGGTATAGCTGAAGATCGTGCCGGTCAGCACCGCCTGCGCCCCTTCCTCGCCCGGGACGATGCGCATGCGGCCGCGGGTCACGAACTCGTCGATGACATGCTCGGTGATGCGCTGCTCGAGCTCCGGCCGGCTGGTCTGGTTGACGAAAATGGGAATGCCGATGGTCTTGACTTTCGACGGCAGCGTGCTGGTTCGGCCGGAAAGGCCGTAGCCGCACGCGGGGGTCGCGGCCATCGCCAGAAGCAGAACGGCGATTCGAATCGCCGCCCGCACGAACGAGTCGGAGGGAGGTGAATTCTTCGGCGCGGTCGCGGGACTCGGCTTCATTGCCACATTATATCAGGGGTGCCCGATCGTCCAAGCGGGACTGGCGCCTACTTGACAACGATGTTGAGCAATCGTCCGGGAAGGTAAATGGTGCGGCGGATCGCCCGGCCGGAGAGATGCGGGGCGACCCGCTCGTCCTGCTGAGCCAGCTTCACGGCTTCATCCTCCGGCATGGTGGCGGCAACCGTCAGGTGCCCGCGCAACCGTCCGTTGACCTGCACCACGATCTCCACCGTCTCCCGCTTCAGCCAGAACCGTTCCGGCTCCGGCCAGGGATGGCACGCGACCTGCCCTTCACACCCCAGGCCTGCCCAGATCTCCTCGGAGATATGCGGCGCGAACGGCTGCA
>CBDUYA010000190.1:0-6642 GCA_965371335.1 uncultured bacterium
AGCGAGCGCAACGGCGGCGGCCTCGACATGTATTTTTCCTACCCGCTGGTCAGCAATACGACCATCGTCGGAAACACTGCGACCACGACACCGGGCCCAGGAGTCAGCGGGTTCGGAGGAGGTGTCTATGCTCAGAACTCGGATCCGGAGTTTCATTCCAACATTATCATCGACAACATAGCCGATGCCGGGGGCGGTGGTATCGATCTGATTCTCTCGTCATTCACGACGATCGACTACTGCGACGCCTTCCAGAACCTACCGGATGATATTAGCGGAGTCTTCACTGGCGATTCTGGTACGCCCCTCGGAAACATCTCCGAGGACCCACTGCTCGTCAGCACGTCGCCGCTGGCGCTCTGTCCCCGGAGCCACTCGCCTGTCCTCGACACCGGCAATCCGGGAGGAACGTTCACCCTGACGGACTATTATGGCCGGCCCCGTCTCATGGATGGAAACCTCGACGGGATCGCCGGAGACGGCGCCCGCCTCGACATGGGCGCCTGCGAAGGAGGAGACAGCACCCTGCTGATGGTCAATGGGACCAATAATATCAGCTGGGATCCCGGGTTGGGCCGCTCGATCGTCTACAACCTGTATCGCAGCGTGTGGAGCGCCTTCCTGAGCAGCTGTGCGACCACCTGCGTCTATACCCAGGATCCGCTGGTTGTGAGCGGAGCAGAGCAGCAGTGCGATCTCGCTTCCCCCGATTTTACTGATGGCGATACGCCGCCGTTCAACGAGCTATTCATCTACTGGGCGACCGGCGAAGTCGCCGTCGAGGGGCCGATCGGGTTCGCGATGAACGGCGCCGAGCTGCCGAACGACAACCCCTGCCCGTAGCGGTCAGCAGCCCGCTCGCGAGCTAGTGCGGAGGTCCGGCGGAGCGCCGAAGTGATGAGCGACTGACCGCTTGACCCGCACCGCCGGAAGCAACGACAATCAAGCCTCATTCCCGACGTGCCTGGCTCAGGATGGCCGTCTGTCGCGCTCTCCTGCCCCGGCAGGCGCCGCCGGGCCGGTGCGCCTTCCTTCCGGCCGACAGGAGATGACGAATGGGCAAGCGTTTTGATGTCTATGGTCTGGGTAATGCGCTGGTCGACATCCAATACGACGTCGATCCCGCCTGGCTGCAGAAGATGGGGATCGAAAAGGGGGTCATGACGCTGGTCGACGAAGCGCGCCAGGAGGCGCTCATCGATGCTATCGAAGGCGCTCCCCGCAAGCAGTCGTCGGGGGGGTCGGCGGCCAATTCGATGATCGCCGTTACGGTGCTGGGAGGGAGCGCGTACTACGCCTGCAAGGTCGGGCGGGACGATCTCGGCACCTTCTACCTGAACGATCTGGAAGCGTCCGGGGTTGCCTGCAACCGTGAGAACCGCGCCGCAGGGACGACCGGCCGCTGCCTGGTGCTGATCACTCCCGACGCCGAGCGGACGATGAATACGTTTCTCGGCATCACCGCCACGTTCGGTGTGGGGCAGATCGAGGAGAAGGTCATTGCCGACAGCCGCTATCTCTACATCGAAGGTTATCTCCTTTCCTCGGACAGCGGCTTCGAGGCGGCGGTGGCGGCGCAGCGTCACGCCCGCGCGCACGGCACCCGCGTCGCCCTGACCCTGAGCGATCCGTTCATCGTCGGCTCGTTCGGAGAGAGAGTCGGAAAGCTGATCGAGGATGGGATTGACCTGCTGTTCTGCAACGACGTCGAAGCGTGGGCCTGGACCGGCAAGGATGACACCGACGCCGCCTGCGCGGCGCTAGCCGGCACGGTCAGCCAGTTCGCCGTCACCTGCGGCGCCGACGGCGCCCGCGTTCATGACGGCGTGCGGCTGCATAGGGTCCCCGGGTTCAAGGTCAAGGCGATCGACACCAATGGGGCGGGGGACGCCTTCGCCGGCGCCTTCCTCTACGGCATCACCCACGGGCACGATGCGCTGCGGGCCGGACGGCTGGCGAACTTCGCCGCCTCGCGGGTCGTCTCGCGCTACGGGCCGCGCCTGGAGGGACCGCTCGAAGAGGACGTGAAGCGCGTTCTCGAGGGGTAGGCCGCCGGGGCAGATCATGAGCGGGTCAGGTCAGCGCAATCGCTTCCGCCGCTCCACTGGTCTCAGCATGTCGGCCAGCAGCGACAGCCAGAAGCCGACGCCGGTCAGCGGATCGGCGAGCGACCACTCCTCGTAGCGCAGACGAGGGGCGATGAAGCGGAAGAACGACGGACGCGCCCGCCAGCGATCGGGGGAGCGCAGGAACCAGACGAGATCGGCCGGCAGGTAGCGCAGGTAGACATCCGGCTCGTACTCCTTCACCTCGCGCGGTTCCTCGCCGAGGGCGAGCCGGTACAGCTCGTAAGGATAATCGAGACCCGCCTCGACCAGGACGCGGATGGTGCGGGTGAAGCGGGGATTGACCTCCATCAGCTTCGCCACGCCGTCGCGCGGGTCGAGGATGAAGTCGCAGTCGCCCATCCCCCACCAGCCGAGGTGGGTGAGCAGTTTCTCCCCGGACTCCAACAGGTCGGGGCGCAGGACCGTCCGGTTGAGGGTGCTGGAGCCGCCGGTCGGCGGGTAATAGCGCAGCTTGGCGTAGGCGCCTCGCATGCGGACTTCGCTCCGGCGGTTCAGCAGGAACTCCGCCTTGAACTGCATGCCATCGTGCGGGATGCGCTCCTGCACGATGCAGGCACCGTAGCGCTGCCGCGTGTCGTTGTAGGCACGCCGCAGGTCGTCCGGCGTGGCGGGGAAGGAGATGCCGCGCGCGCCGTCGCTGATGCACGGCTTGAGAACCGCCGGGTAGGTCGCTTCGCGGGCGACAGCATCGATGCCGTCGTCCTCCGGATACCAGGTGACCGGGATCGGCACGCCGCAGGCGGCGGCGGCTTTCATAGTAAGCGACTTGTCCCGGCACTGCATGAAGGTGCCGGGATCGACGATCGGGATCGAGGTGTGGCGCTCGAGCTGCTCCTTGTGCTTCGACAGGAGCCAGGTCGGTTCCTCGCCGCACGCCAGGGTGACGGCATGTTCCTCGGAACGAAGGATGCCGAGGACCGCCTCGATGAACCGCTCGGGTTCGGCCGCCGGGTCGGGATAGACGAAGCGCCGGCGCGGGTGGCGGGAGAAGAGACCGGTCGCCGCACGGCGATGCGAGCCGGCGGTGATCGGCACGCCGCGCGCCGCCAGCGACCAGATGATCGGCAGCGACGGCGTCTCCTCGGCGCCGAGCAGAAGGACGGCGGGCCTGCGGCCGGGCGGGGTCATCGGGTCACCAGATACCAGGCGAAGGCGACGGAGCCGAGCAGATAAAGAACGAACGCTCCGGCCAGCAGCCGCTTCAGGCGCCGGGTGACGAACAGCCGGCCGAGCGGCCCGAAGTAGAGACGGCGCCGGAGCCGCGTCGCGAAGGTCGCACCGAACAGGAGCGCCGGGAGGCGCTTGAGGTTGCCGACCAGCCGCAGAACGAGCGATGCCTGCGGCGCCAGGGCGCCGGCGAAATCGTCGACCGTCATGTCCCGCTCGATGACGATGCGCGGCAGCGACAGTAGATTCGACCAGCCGTTGCTGCTTCCCTTGCTGTTGCTGCAGATCGTCTCGTACCCCGCCCTCCGCGCCAGGGCGAGGACGCGGCGGCTCTGACCGGAGCGGGGAATCGCCAGGTGCCGGACCGGCCGGCCGAGGATCTCCGCCAGCCGTCGCTTCGACTCGGTCAGCTCGAAGCGGGCCGCGTCGTCGTCCAGCTCGGACAGAACGCAGTGCGTCACGGTGTGCGACTCGATCGCCACCCCGGCCCGGTCGAGCTCCCGCATCTGATCGTCGCTGAGAAACCGGTCGATCCCTTCGACCTGGCGGCGGGTGTATTCGTCCGGCTCCAGCGCCGCGAAGATGGTCGCCCGGTGACCGTAGCGCCGCAGGGCCGGCAACGCGAGGGTGTAGTTGCTCTCATAGCCGTCGTCGAAGGTGATCACCAGCGGCTTCGGCGGGAGGGCCCGCTCGCCGCGGCGGATCGCCAGGAAGTCATCGAGGCTCAGGGTCGTGTGGCCGTGCTCCTTCAGGTAACGCATCTGGGCCGCGAAGGTGTCGTCGTGGATGGCGTAGATCGGCTCATCGTCCCGAATCGTCCCGGCACGCACCGCCTGCCGCGATATCAGCCGGTGATAGAGAAGGATCGGAATGCGATCCTGGCGCCACTCGAGGTAGGCGCAGCGGGCCACCTCGAGGAGAAGCAGCGCCGGGAGGACGAAGAAGACGGCGACGCCAAGGGCGATCAGCATGAGGGCCGGCCTCCCCGGGGGGCGCTCATCGCGGCGGCACCCACTGGGCCATCCTCTTTCCCTGCACAAAGCGGAAAAGCGACACGACGTACGCCAGGTTGGTGCTGTTGAAGAACACCAGGCCGGACAGGACCGGCAGGGCGCGGCCCGCCCGCCCGAGGACGAACGCCAGCCAGGTCAGAAGGTAATAGGCCGCCTGCGCCGCGAAGGTCCAGCGATAGATCGGCCCTTCCCACAGCAGCACCAGATTGATCGGCAGGAGGAGGGCGAGCGATGGCCCGATGCACCAGCGCAGGAACTTGTGGGAGATCACCTGGAAGCAGTACATCGGCGCGCGCAGCAGCGGCAGCCGTGGGATGGCGTAGGTGATGAAGCGCCACGCCCTCAGGGCGATGCGCAGGCGTGCGTTGAATTCCTGCTGCGGCCGGGTGCGGGTCTTTTCGAACGACACCGCCTCTTCCTCGAAGGTGGTGCTGTACCCCTGCAACACAGTGTGCAACGGATCGACCATGTCCATGAAGGTGTCGGGCGGCCCCGGCCGGAATACCGAGGCGCGCACCGCGTGGATCGAGCCGGAGGCGTTGAAGCCGGTGCCGAACGCCCCCTCGGCGCGCCGCAGGGCGAGGACGTACTCCTGGTAGACGCGGAAGCCGCGGGCCGCCAGCCCCTTGTCGTAGGTGTAACCGACGCGCCCCGACACGCACCCGATGCGCGGATCGGCGAAGTGCCCCGCCATACGGGCGACGGCGTTGCGGCTGTACATCCCGGTGGCGTCGGAGAACAGCAGCACCTCCCCCCGGGCGTGCGGGACCGCCGCATTGAGCACCGCGGTCTTGCCCATCCCTCCCTCGAAGCGCAGCAGCGTCACCCCCTGATCGGCGAAGCCGCGCACGATCTCGTCGGTCCGGTCGGTCGAGCCGTCCGACGCCACGATGATCTCGAGACGGTCCTTCGGATAATCGATCTCGATGGTGTTCTGCAGCTTGGCGGCGATCGCCTCCTCCTCGTTGTAGGCGGAGATGATCAGCGACACGGCCGGGGTGTGCGGCTCCTCCAGGAAGTGGCGGGGAAACAGCTTGCTCAGCAGGATGATCAGGAGGGGATAGACGATCATCGAATAGAGCGGCAGCGCGATCAGGAGCCAGAAGATCGCCTCCAGCACGATCACGCGCCTCTCCGCCCTGGATTCAGTCGATCTGTGGCGGGTCGATCAGCAGCGGCCCGCGCCGATCGGCGGCCTGCCCATTCAGTCATAGGGGGTAGTTTATGACAGGAGCGGAGGTCCGGTGGCAAATGCGGACACCGGCACCCGGGGGATTGGTCGAGGGCTAATCCCCCGGGTGCCGTCTGTTTCGATCGAGCGGCGCCGCCGACGACACCTTGAGTCATCGAGACTCGGTAATGCTGTCTGAGAGAACAGCAAGCTGCATGCCACTCGATCCTGAACCCGATGGTGGGATGCCTCGCCCGGCCGAACTCAAATCGTTTCTGGTAGATGTGCAATCCCTGAGGTCGTAACGCGCACGGATCGCGTGCGTCGACTGCTCACCCGTTCCTATCCGATCGGATAATCGCATTATCCGGGAAGTTCAATGGACCGTGGAGCGCCCGACCGTCACTTCTTGAGATCCGGCTTCAGATTCATATTGCGGATCAGGCGGTAGAGGTAGTTGGGGTGAACATCGATGAGCTGCGCGGCCTTCAGATGATCGCCATGTGCCTCCTGAAACGCCCGCAGGATCAACTCTCTCTTCGCCTTCAGGATCGCCTCGTGATACCGGGGAACCGGGCCCCCCGATGACTGTTCCGCTTCCATGACCGCTTCCGGCAGATCTTCCGGGCGGATAGCGTCGCCCGAGCCGAGAACGACGGCGCGCTCAATGGCGTTCTCTAGCTCGCGCACGTTGCCGGGCCAGGAGTAGTTCTGCAGGGATTCGAGTGCCGCTGCCGAGATCTCCGTGATTCGACGATGGCACTGCTCGGCGAGCTTCGAGGTGAAATACATGGCGAGCAGAGGAATATCACCCTGGCGGTCACGCAATGGCGGCATCTCGACCGACACGACGTTGAGCCGGTAGAAGAGATCCTCGCGGAACTTCCCCTCCTTCACCAGATCCTTGAGTTCTCTGCTGCAGGCCGCGATGACCCGGACGTCGACCTTGATCGGCTGGGTCCCGCCGACCCGCTCGAACTCCCTTTCCTGCAGAACCCGCAGGAGCTTTGCCTGCAGCAGATGGGCGAGCTCACCGATTTCGTCAAGAAAGATCGTCCCTCCGTCCGCGATCTCGAACTTTCCCTTCTTCTGTGCGATCGCTCCCGTAAAGGCCCCTCGCTGATGGCCGAACATCTCACTTTCGAGGAGGTTCTCCACCAGG
>CBDUYA010000191.1:0-6610 GCA_965371335.1 uncultured bacterium
CGAACACGCCGTCGATCTGGATGTCGGCGGCCTGCGCACCGGTTCCAAGCGATACGATAAGGGCCGCTGCATATATAAGGGTGAGCCGCCCCACTCTTCCGGGCGTCTGGCCGGTTCTTCTGACTCTCAACCTATCGAACATGATCCTCGTTCCCCTTTGTCGCTCCGTTGCTTCCGAGGCGACAGTATCGAATATACGCAATTCCAATACCACATTTATAACTATTATATAATACATATGTATTATGTGTATATTGCTCATTTTAATTCAGTTAGTGGCCATTTCGTTCTTGCAAGCGATGTCAATTCTGCCGCCGGTAGCACCGAATGCCACCCGCGGTGCCAATCCTGGGAACCTCGATGACGAAACTGTAGGGAGGGAGGGAGAATCGCAGGTCGCCTCAGAATTTGAACTGAGTACTCGCGAGGATGACGTCCTGATCCTGCCCCCGCAGGCCGATGAAGTTCTCCACCACGCGGTAGGTGATCTGGAATTTCAGGTTGTGCCGGTTCAGGTACCAGTTGAGACCGAGCGAGGCGCGGGTAAACTCATCTTCGTAGTTGTCGGCGTTCTGGGACTCCCAGCCGAGCACCACCTCGAAGGAATTCTCTGGGAACAGATATCCCCCGACGATCGACACCGCCTCGAGATCGGTCTCCCCGTCACGGTACAGACCACCGGTGAACGCCTTATCGACGGTCTCTCCGCTCACCACCTGGTATTCGGCATCGAACGACACACCGCGGCCCCTGTAGGCGAAGCTCGCTTCGAATCCATCCGCATTGTCCAGATCGACCTTCTCCAGATTGTTCGACGTGCCGTCGGGGTCTGTGTAAGTGTTGTTATCGTCGTCGTTGCTCCACGCGAAGGCCGACAGGCCGACGGTCACCCGCGGTTCAGTGCGGGCGAAATCGGCCTGGGTAAACTCGTGGTATCCGAACGGGTGAAAATCGACCCGGGCGGCCGCGACCACGCCTTCGTTCCAATCCGAGGCGTTGTTGACCGGCGTGTCGAAGTCCATCCGGTTGATTGCCGGGTCGTGATGCTCGGCCCCGAGATTGGCTGCGTAGGAGACCTTGCCGTCGAGCACCCGGGAGTCCCAGCGCACGCCGAGGGCGCGGTCCGGAACGCCGAAATTGTGATCGCCGGTGAAGCCACGCTCGACCAGCATCAGGGCCGACGATGAGTTGAGGAACTCCCGGGAGAAGACCGTCTTCGCGTTGCCGATGGTCAGCTTGCTGTGTTCGTTCGCGTAGCCGGAGCGGGCGAAGAAAGCGTCCTTGACCAGCACCTCGCCCGCGTCCTCCGCCTCGCCAAAGTCGAATGCGATCTTGCCCATCCAGAACTTCGTGATCGTCCCGGCGATATGCAGGCGCAGCCGGCGAAAGAAGAGCCGGTCGGTCGACGAGTCGAATACTCTGCCGGAATCTTCCTCGAGACATGGCACACCCGAGCTGCAATCGGGCATGACGTTCAAGTACATTGGCTGGATCCGGCCGCCAATCTCGATCTTCTGGTCCCCTTCTTCGTAGACCGTGATCCCGGCGTGCACCGGAAGGGCAGCACCCCCGATGACGCCGAGCGCCAGAAGGGTCATCGCGGCGCGCATGCTCATTCTCGCTCTCCTATGCGCGGGCATCCACGCCCGTCTCCCGTGCTGTGGGCCTCGGCTCAAACCGGGGTCCGAAAGGCCTCCCCGAGGAGCAGTCTGGCTTTCCACTGTGACAATCATGCGGCATGCGGGTGACGGCTCTGTAAAGCGAGCGGAATGATCGATGACCGGTCTCACTGGAGATCGGCGATCACCGGCGCGTGGTCGGACGGGGTCAGCCCTTCGAGCTTCTTGCGGTAGTCGCGATCGATCTGCACCTCGCGGATCCGCGCCCGGACGCTCTCCGTCGCCAGCAGGAAGTCGATGCGCAATCCCTGCCGGCGGTGGAAGGCGCCGCCACGATAGTCCCACCAGGAGAACTCCTGCGCCTCCGGGTGGCGGCCGCGGAACAGATCGACAAGCCCCCAGTCGACCAGTCGTCCGAACCGCGCGCGCTCCTCTCCGGTGTGGAAGATTCCTCCCGCGAATCGCGTCTCATCCCAACTGTCGATCGGCGCCGGACAGATGTTGAGATCGCCGCACAGAACGAGCGATTCCTGCGGCCGATGCTCCGCCTTCAGGTAATCCGCCAGCCGGTCAAACCATGCCAGCTTGCGGCCGTAATCCTCGTGGGTGACGTCCTTGCCGTTGGGACAGTAGACGGTGATGAATTCCAGGTCGCCGATGCGCGCGCCGATCAGCCGCGCCCCCTGATCCTCCGCCCCGGGCAGGCCGCGCCGGGTGACGACGGCATCGGCGCGGGCCAGGATCGCCACGCCGTTCCATGCTTTCTGTCCATGCGCGACCGCTTTGTAGCCCTCCGCCTCCAGCTCGTCATGGGGAAACAGGTCGTCGGTCACCTTCAGCTCCTGCAACCCGACGACGTCGGGCCGCCTGGCGCGCAGCCAGAGGCGCAACAGTTCGAACCGGGCGCGCATGCCGTTGATGTTCCAGGTCGCGATCCTCACTTCCGGCGATCCTCCCGTCAGATCGCATAGCATAGCGCGCTTCTTTGATCCTGGCGTAGAATGCCACCACCTGCCGAAGGGGTCACCCATGAGTCGACAGCATGGTTCGTCCCGCGATGCGGCCCGCCCGCTGCGCGTGGTGCAGTACGGCCTCGGGCCGATCGGTCGCGCCACCGCCAGGGCGCTCGTCAAGCACCCCCGCTTCCGCATCGTCGGCGCCATCGACCGCGATCCCGCGCTCGCCGGACGTGATCTGGGCGAGGTCCTGCGGCTCGGCCGCCGGCTCCGCCTGACGGTGGCGGCCGATGCCTCCCGCGTGCTCCGTCCGCGGTCAGCTGACCTGGTGTTCCACACCACGGTGTCGCGCATGGCCGACGCCGTGCCGCAGATTGAGGAGGCGCTCACCGCCGGCCTCGACGTCGTCAGTTCGACCGAAACACTCTCCTATCCCTGGATCACCGAGCCGCGCCTCGCCGCCCGGCTGCATCGCCAGGCGCTGCGGCACCAGGCGACCGTGCACGGCACCGGCGTGAATCCAGGCTTCGCCATGGACGTCCTGGCGCTCGTCCTCGGTCATGTGGCGCTCGATGTACGCCACGTCACCGCGCGTCGCATCGTCGACGTGTCACGGCGCCGCGAAGCGCTGCGCCGCAAGGTCGGCGCGGGGCTCACCCCGGCCGCCTTCCGACGCCGGGCGCGGGAGGGATCGCTGGGGCACGTGGGGCTCCTCGAATCGATGCAGATGGTTGCCGCCGGGCTCGGCTGGCGGCTCGATCGCTGCACGCGCACTCTGTCGCCGGTGATCGCCCGCAGGGGCTTCGGCGGACGGGTGCCGGTGCGCCGCGGCGAGGCGGCCGGCCAGCGCGAGATCCTGCGCGGCTTCCGCCGGGGGCGGGAGGTCATGCGTCTTGAGCTGATCATCGCCATGGGGGCCGCCGACGCCCGCGACGAGGTTGTGCTGCGTGGTAACCCGCCGCTCACCATGCAGGTTGTGGGGGGGACTCCGGGCGATACGGCGACGGTCGCCGCCTTGCTCAACGCGGCCCCGCGCGTGGCCGCCGCCGGCCCGGGACTGCTGACGGCGCTCGATCTTCCCCTCCCCCGCTGCGGAGGACGCTGAGCGGACCGGCTACTGAATCTGCCGCGGGTCGACGCCCGTCGCCTGCCGCGCGAGGTGGACCCCCAGGTAGCAGAGTGGCGTATCGGCCGCCGCGATCAGCACCTTGATGACGTACACCTTCAGAATGATGTCGAGCAGGTCGGCCGTGCTGCCGGTAAAGACCTCGGGGTTGCGGTAGAGGAAGATGGCGTTGACCATAACGGTGTCGACCAGTTGCGAGATCATGGTCGAGCCGTTGTTGCGCAGCCAGAGGTGCCGCCCCCCGGTCAGACGCTTCCAGAAGTGGAAGAGCCGCACGTCAATCAGCTGCGCCAGCAGGTAGGCGGCCATGGAGGCCAGCAGCAGACGCCAGATCGGACCGAAGATGCTGGCGTAGTCTTCCTGCAGCGGGTAGACGGGAGCGGCAGGCAGCGCGATTCCGATCAGCGAGAAGATCAGCAACAGGACGCTCATACTGAACCCCAGGATCACCACGAAGCGAGCCCGGGCGGCGCCGTACATCTCCGAGATGATGTCGGTCAGCAGGAACGTCAGGGGGTACCAGATAATGCTGACCGGCAGCGTCTGCCCCCACAGGGTGAACAGCTTGACGCCGGCGGTGTTGGTCAGAACCACGAAGGTCACGAACAGGGCCGTCAGGCCGGCGAACAACAGCTCGTAGCGGGCGTGGCGCGGCTCTGTCGCAACAGGCGGCGCGCTCGAAACCCCGGAGACCCGCTGCAGGACTTCCCCCTCAGAAACGGAAATCGATGCCGATCGAGGCCATGGTCAGATCGTCGTTCCCGTCGATCTCGAACACCTCGTACTCGGCTCTGATGGCGATCAGTTTTGCGAACTTGATGGCGACGCCGGCACCGTAAGCTTTATCGGCATCGTCGTCGCTCTGCGTCATCCCCCCCGACCTGAAATCACTGTCCCAATAGCCGTACCCGACCTTGCCGTAGAGCTCGAACCGGCCGAGCGGAATCACTCCGAGGACGAATAGATCGAGGCGTGTCACCTCGAGGCTTTCCGATGACGCTCCGCTGCCCTGCTCGAACGTGCCGAAGTCGGTGTACTCGAGCTCGAGGCCGAGGAGCTTAAGGAAGCGGAATCCGGCATAGAACTGTGCGCCGGTATCGTCGTCATTGAAGCCCCCTGTCTCCACGTCGGACTGCCCGACGCTGGCGCCGAGAACGATTTCGGCGTGCGCATCCGGCACGGCGAGAATGGCGGCGGCAAGAAGGATCGCCAGCGACAGCAGCAGCTTCTTCATCGTCACCTCCTGAAAGAGTTGCGAGGGGGACGCCGGAGCGGGGCATCCATACGGCCACGGACTATACACCACACCGGCATCGATCCACCCGGCCGGCCGGTCGCCCGCCCGGGCCGCTGCGGTGGCGGAATCTGTTCCCTGCACTCCCGGCGGGCGCTATAATGTCCTCCACGGCCTCTCACATGTCGTCGGTTCGGTCTACGAAGGCTTCCCTGTCGCCACGCAAGGCGTGGCAGTCGAGGGGAAAGGAGCGATGTAATGCTGAAAAAGATTGGGGTCATCGGCGGCGGGTACATTGGCGGAGTGCTCGTCCAGGAAATCGTCCGGCGACGGTTGGCGCGAGAGGTCGGGTTGACCGATCCGGCCCCCATCGTCAATCCGCAGGATCCACCCGATCGCCAGGAGGTCGCCCGGAAGCAGTCCGTCGCCATCGGCAAGGCCCTGGACATTTCCGAGGGGGAGGCGATCATCGGCAGCGATGTCCGCATCACGGGGTCGAAGGACTACTCGGCTCTGGAGGGTGCCGAGCTGGTCATCAACACCGCCGGCATCCCGCGCAAGGCGCGGCCGGACGGCACCTTCCCGACCCGCGAGGAGCTGCTGACGATCAATCTCAAGGTGACCAACTCGGTCGCCGGCGGCATCCAGTCGCAGTGCCCCGAGGCGATCATCATCTCCATCGCCAATCCGCTGGACGCGATCGTCTACACGCTGAACAAGCGGCTCTCGCCACCCAAGAACAGGCTGATCGGCATGGCCGGGGTGCTCGATTCGGCCCGCTATTGCCACTTCGTCGCCGGCGCGGCGAACGTCTCGGTCGAGAACGTCAACGCCATGGTGCTGGGCGGGCATGGCGACACCATGGTGCCGGTTCGCAGTTCGTGCCAGATCGCCGGCATTCCGGTCGAGAAGTTCGTCTCCGAGGAGAAGCTCCAGGCGATCGAGACCCGCACCCGCAAGGCGGGCGGCGAGGTCGTCGGCCTGCTCGGCTTCGGCTCGGCGTTCGTGTCGCCCGCCTGGGCGGCCCTCGAAATGGCCCAGGCGATCATCTTCGACAAGCGGAAGATCATGCCGGTCTGCGCCAAGCTGGAGGGCGAGTACGGCGTCAACGGGGTGTTCGTCGGCGTCCCCGGGATCGTCGGCAGGAACGGTATCGAGAAGATCATCGAGCTCGATCTGACGGGCTCGGAGAAGGAGTCCTTCGCCAACTCGGTGAAGGCCGTCCGCAAGACCTGCGACGAAGTCGACAGCCTGCTGAAGACACTGTAGGAGCGCTGTTCCGTCGAACGGGAACAACCAGCACAGATGGAACTCATTCCGGGGCTTCTACTCGCCTCCGCGCTGTCGCTCCTGGGTCATTACCTGGCGGGGGTCATCGGCATCGATCTGCTGGGGCTGCCGCGCAGCCCGATCAGCCCGATCATGATGGCGATCGGGCTGGGCATCGTGCTGCGCAACACGATCCGCCTGTCCCCGCGGTTCGATCCCGGCGTCCGCTTCTGCCTCGTCCGCATCCTGCGGCTCGGAATCATTCTTCTCGGCATCCGCCTCAGCCTCGGTCAGGTCGCGGTGATCGGTCTGCGCAGCCTGCCGATCATCGCCGGCAGCGTCGCCGCGGCCCTGCTCGTCGTCACCTGGGTGAGCGCGCGCGCGGGGCTGTCGGCACGCCTCGGCA
>CBDUYA010000192.1:0-6543 GCA_965371335.1 uncultured bacterium
TCGCGCCACCGCCCTTCACCCTCCTTCTCACGCGCAGTGGAGTCTCCTCCGGCCGCTGGCTGTCCTGTTTCTCGTCCTGCTCGTCCCGACGTCCGCCGCGGCCCAGGAATACGGCCAGTGGTCGTGGGAGGCGCTGGTCGCGTTGGGCGGTCGCAATCGCGACAATCTCATCGAGGGCCAGACCGGCAGCCGGTTTGACCAACGGATCTTCGGCCTTTCCCTGGGGATGAACGGTTTTATCGTTCACCCCGCCGTCAGCCGGTTCCGCCTCGGGCTCGACCTCGAGTTCATCGAAACCGACAGCGGCCAGAGCCTCGATACCGACCGCACCGGCGTGAACGGCACGCTCGATCTCTTCCCCCGCGGCGCCTACCGCGGGTCGTTCTATGTCAACCGACAGCTCTACGACTACTCCGGCAGCGCGGCCGACGACCCCTTCACGCTCCTCGCGGCGCCCGACACCATCACCAACTACGGCGCCCGGTTCCGGGCGATGCAGGGCTTTCTCAAGGGCAGCCTGCTCGGCGTGGAGCGCGGCTCGATCGATTTCATCGACCCCGGCGCGCGCCAGCAGGAGTACGAGCGCGAGTACTACGACTGGACGCGCAACTCGGGCAACTTCTCGCATCATGTCCGGCTCGAGCACCGCTTTCGCGACATCGGAACGGTCGACCTGAATTACGACGAACTGCGGGTCAATTTCGATGAGAGGGGTGACTTCACGCCGGCCTGGCACTGGACGATGAGCGGCTCGGGCCTGCGCCAGGAGAGCGAGAGCTTCGGGCTCGGCACGCAGACCGTCGATGACTATCAGTTGCGCACCCGGCTGATTCACGATGTCCGCGATCGCGATCTCCTCGAGATGAACTACGAGTTCGGCCTCAACGACGTCGACACCCGCCCGTCCACCGAGAGCCACGGCCTGTCGGCCTCGTACCGGTGGCGGCCGAATCCCATGTGGCAGTTCGGGCCGCTCGTCTCCTATGCCATGATCTCGTCGGACGTCCAGGAGGTGCGATCGAACCGCGCCGGTCTCATCGTCGGCTGGGACCGGGGCGGGCCGGCGTGGAATTCGGGCTTCATCGCGCGCGGCAGCTACGGCGCGCTGGAGCGCGAGATCGCCGGCATGACGCAGGACGAAAACCAGTTCGCCGGATCGTTCATCGGCACCGTGGGGCACGGGACGATGGAGGGATTGCGCAAGGAGTTCGAGGTGGAGTTGATCCGCAACCGGCTGCGGATCACGCAGGCGGGCCCGATCGTGCCGCCCGGCCTCGGCCTGCCCCTTCCCGGCCTCGGCACGGAGGATCTGCAACGGGCCCGTCTGACGCTGGGGCACCGCTGGGACTCCCAGTTTCTCAATGCCTGGGGTGACTGGACCCGCAGGGAATCGGATGCACTCTCCTCCAGCCAGGTTCTCACGACCGAAACGGTGACGGCGACGGTACAATACGGGTCGCACCATTTCGACATCAGGGCGAACGTGGCTGACAGCGATCTGAAAGAATCATCCGGGGGCAATCAATCGATCCGCTCGGTTGGAGTGCTGGCGAGCTGGCGGCCGTGGCGGTCCCTGTCACTGAGAGGATCGTACCGCTTCGACGATCGCACCATCAGAATCGCGCCCGACATCGACGGCACCCAGATCGAGGCCGGGATCCGCTGGCAGATCGGCGCCTTCTATCTCGATACGAGCTATCTGGAAATCAATCAGCAGATTTCCGGGGGCCCCGAGACCACGCTACGGGCCGTGACCTGGAAACTATCCCGACGTTTCGGCGGGTGGCTGCCGATCGTGACCGGGCCTCAGCGGCGCGGGGTCATTCGATGAAGCGCCCGCGGCTCGCTGGCCTTGCCCTGCCGCTCCTCCTGGCAGTGAGCGGGTGCGGCGGGCATCGCGTCCTGAACGACAGGAGCCCGATCGATCTGGCGTGGCCCGAGGACGATCCCCGCATCAAACTGCAGAGAATCATCGACCTGCGGGAGACGAGTGCGCGCGGCGGGGGAAGGATCCTGCAGTGGCTCGGCGGCAAGAGAGAGGCCCCGCTCTTCCAGCGACCCTATGCCGTCGCCTGGGATGGCGAGGCGGTGCTGTTCACCGACCCCGATCTCGGTCGCGTGGCGCGGATCGATCAGCGAGGACGGATCACTCTGTCGCCCCGGGACGAATTTGTTCACCCGATCGGGGTCGCCGTCTGCCCGCAGGGGATCGTCGTCTCCGACTCGGGAACCGGCAAGGTGGCTCTCCTCGATCGGGATCTGAACCGCACCCGGTGGCTCGCCGTCGACCTGTCGCGCCCCACCGGAATCGTCTGCGATGACGAACGGATCTTCCTGGTGGAGACGGCGGCCCACCGCATCCGCGTACTCGGCCCGGACGGGGAGCAGCACAGCCTCGGACGACGGGGGGCGGCTCCGGGGGAGTTCAATTTCCCGGCCACCATCGCCCTCGACGACGGCACGCTGCTGGTCGGCGACACTCTGAACTTCCGTGTCCAGCGACTCGATATGTCCACGGGCGGGTCTTTGCAGGTCTTCGGACAACTGGGCGACGCGCCCGGGGAGACGCCCCGTATCAAGGGGGTGGCCGTCGATGCCGCCGGCCGGCTCTGGGTCTCCGATGCTATTCTGGACCGGGTTTCGCTGTACCGGCAGGATGGCACCCTGCTCGTCAGTATCGGCGGCACCGGCACCGCTCCCGGCCGTTTCTCGTTTCCGGCCGGAATCGCCGCGCATCCGGATGGCCGGGTCGTGGTGGTGGACTCTCTCAATCGGCGGCTGCAGATCTTTCGACTTCTTGATGCCCCTTCCTCCAACGGCGGTTAACCTGTCCGGCATGGGACTGGAGGCGAACCGGGAGCGGAAATGCCTGTAGATCACAGCAAGACGAAAGCCGGTGCCAGGATGCCGGCCGTGCTCCTCGCCGGCATGAGCCTGTTCGGGATCCTCTCGCCACTGCACGCCAATCCGGGGAACGTCGCGGCGACGGTTCACAACCTTTCCGTCTCCGGCCCCGGGGAGGTCCACGCCCTGGGCGAAACCGAGATCTGCAAGTTCTGTCACATCCCCCACAACCCGGTCATCCCGGTTCCCCTCTGGGGCCATGCCCTTTCCCAGGCGCAGTATCAGGTCCCGCAGATCACCGGCATGGGCGGCGGGCGGGCGCCGGTCGGTCAGCCCGACGGCAGCTCCCGGCTCTGCCTCTCCTGCCACGACGGCACGGTCGCCCTGGGCGAGATCGCCGGTGAGCCGAGGTCGGTGGCGATGGTCGGCGCGACCCGGCTCAACGCCGGCCGCCGCGGCTTTCTCGGCACCGATCTGAGCGGCAGTCATCCGATCTCGTTCATCGTCCCCGACGGTGATGTCGGGGCGCGCGACGGCTCGAGCGACATGGGACTGAGGCCGCTCAGCCTGATCCAGGCCGATCCCGAGGTCGCGCTCGATGCCAACGGCAAGATGCAGTGCACCACCTGCCACGATCCTCACTCCGATCTTTACTATCAACCCGGCCGGGTGCCCCGTTTCTGGGTCAAGCCGACGGTCGGGGGGGTCTGTCTGACGTGCCACGCACCGCGCTGAAGGCGCTCATCATCGCGATGGCGATGGGCGCAGCGGGCGGCGCCTGGGCGATGGATCCGCATCTCGATCCGGCGCTTCTGCCAGACGGTTGCGCCGCCTGCCATCGCGGCCATGGCAAGTCCCGCTCGCCGATGCTCCCCGCCGCTCAGGTCGATCTCTGTCTCTCCTGCCACGATTCCCAGACGCGCCTCGAACAGACCACCGGCCGCGGTGAGATCGCCCTGGGCACGCGCTCGACATTCCTCGCCTCGACGCTCGCCAACCCTTACGTCCACCCGATGAGCGAGCAGGCCTTTTCCCGGCGCGAGCCTGGGGTGGTCACCTGCACCTCCTGCCATTCACCGCACCGGGGGCTGCCGCAACAGGCGGCCAGCACCGCCGGCACGTCGATGCGGAGGCGATCTCCACGGAATCCGAACCGGTTCGAGTACGAGCTGTGCGGCGACTGTCATGGCGGAGGTCATCGCGGCAGCCAGAGCCGGCTCGATGTGAACGGACTCCTCGGCCAGAACAGCCGCTCCTACCATCCCGTTCAGGCCCCGGCCGCCGCCTCATCGCCGTCAATCGTTCCGGCGCTGGCAGGCCGGGAGATCAACTGCACCGATTGCCACGGAAACAGCGACCCCGCGGGGCCCCGAGGACCGCATGGCTCGGCAGTGCGCTTCATTCTGCGCTCCGGGTACAACACATTCGACGGCAGCCCGGAGTCGGCCGCCGCCTATGCTCTCTGTTACACCTGCCATGAGCGGGACAAGATTCTCAACTCCACATCCTTCCCCTCCCACCGGCTGCATATCATCGACGAGCGCACCTCCTGCGCGACCTGCCATGACCCCCACGGGTCGAGCCGCAACCGGGCGTTGATCCGCTTCGGCGATGAGGCCTCCCCGGCGGGGGTCTCGTCTTCGATCGCAAGCGGCACGCTGGCTTTCGTCTCCAGCGGCCCCGGCGAGGGAAGCTGCTATCTCACCTGTCACGGCTCCGATCACTCACCCAAGGGGTATGGCGGCCTCGAGCCCGCCTTTCTTCAGGAAGGTCTCAACCCGACCGAGCTCGATCGACAACGCAAGATCGAGCCGCAGAGGGTCCGGACCCCGACCCCGAAGTAGCAGCTCTGCACCGCCCGCGTTTCCTGCCGACAAACGATCGACACCCCGGATCCCGGACGACCGAAAAATTCGCCCTCGCCCCGGCAGCCCGGTAATTTTTTCGCCCCCGTGTCAGACCAAGCGGGTGCACCCGAACCAACTCAACGACACTCGTTGGCATGGCCTTTGTATTCGACAGTCAATGAATTCGTCACTGAGACCTGCCGCTGTTCCCGACGGGGAGCGGTGTTCAAGATTCTCGAAGGAGGACATGATGAAGCGTCATTGGATGATCGGGGCGGTGTTCGCGGTGCCGATTCTCGCCTTGGTCCTGCTGTCGAACGCACTCGGCTACGAGAGCTATCACGATCCGGATCTGAACGACACGGGGTACTGCGTCACATGTCATGACGGATTCACGCGCGGAAAGAGCGACCCGCTCCATGTGCTGCACGTGGCCGGGGACGATCCGGTGACCACCAACTGCAACCTGTGCCATACCGGATCGGGCAAGGACAACCCGCTCATTATGTGGAGCACCGGCGACAACGGCGACGGCAAGGGGTGCACAGGATGCCATGGGCGCGACTACGGCGAAACGGTGGAAGCCGACCACCGGGGCTTTTCGATCACCGGCAAGGTGAAGGCGAGCGGCTACGGCCTGCGGAAGAATCACACCACACGGGGTATCATAGTTTGTCTCAATTGCCACACCGACCGGGCGCAGGCCGACATTCTCACCGAGGATGTGCAGCCCCCGTATTACTCCCGCGCCGACGTCAGCCTGAGCAGCATGCCGGCCAATACCTGCACCAACGAAGATACCGCCAACGACGCCGACATCGTCGGTCTCGACAACGACGGCGATCTGCTCTGGGATATCGCCGATCCGGACTGCGCCGTCTGTCCCGATGGGGATGGGGACGGCTACGGCGATCCGGGCGATCCGATCTGCCCGAACGGACCGCAGCTGGACTGCGACGACAGCCAGAGCGACACCTATCCAAGCGCCCCCGAGGCATTCGACGGGCGGGACAACAACTGCAACAGCATCATCGACGAGATCGAAGGTGTTCATTGCCCGGACCCGATCCTGACTCCGGGGCGGCTCGCATGGACCGAGCAGCCGCCCGCAGGACAGCTGTACGACATCATCCGAAGCGGCAGCCCGACCTTCCTGCCCGCCTCACCCGATTCGGTCTGCCTGATGGTCGCAACGCCGATGGCGTTCGTCGACGATGCGGTCGATCCGGCGAGCGGAACGGCGTTCTACTACCTGGTGCGCAATACGATGGTGACCGACTACGGCAATAGCTCGGACGGCACCCCCCGGCTCTTCACCCTCTGTCCGTGAACCGGGGGTGAAGCGATCGCGGCGGCCGAGCGGAGAGTGAGGGGGCGGCATCGTCCTGCTTTCCTCCGTTCGGCCGCCACGCACACAAGAAGACTCTCGGGAGAATTGCGCAATCCCCGCGCCGCCTCCCCCCCTTCCCCGCAAAAACTTCGCCGTGATTTCCGCCCGGAAACCGGCGGCAGGCTGTCGCTCGCCGTCCCCCCGGAGGGGCAGTGTCCCCTGCCAAGGACTGATGTCGGGATCAAAGGGGCGTTGCTGACGGCGGAGTGGTTGGCACGAAATTCGCTGGATGTGAGTATGATACGGGGGGTCCAAATCCAAACGGAGGAGAGACTGATGAGACGAATCGGTTCAATCGCACTGGGGCTCACCCTCCTGATCGCCGTGGCGGGGGCCGGCTCAATCATAGCCGGGGATCACGCCTATATCGGCGCAGGTACGTGCAAGATGTGCCACAACTCCGCCGCCAAGGGCGCCCAGTACACCACGTGGACCGAGGCGAGGCATTCCAAGGCGTTCGCC
>CBDUYA010000193.1:0-6540 GCA_965371335.1 uncultured bacterium
CTGCCACGCTGAAATGGGACATTACGACGAAGCGGCGCGGGTCTGCCGCACCGCAAGGCTCCGCCGGCGGTTTCGAGATCCCGGAGACTGACGTCGATGGACCCGGTCCGTTACGTCATCGCGTTGCTGATCGTAGTCACCCTGCCGTTCGGATTCATCTTCTGGCTGATTATCCATCCATTCACACGTTTCTGGCGCCGACTCGGACCGGGATGGACCTACGCGGTAGTCGGGGCGATCGGCATCGTGCTGGCGACGATCGCCTACCGGCTCCGTGCAGCGCTACTCGCCGTCGACTACGGCACCAGCTATCCGTTCATCGGCCTCGGGCTGGTGCTGATCATCGGGGCGATGGTCATCGCGCTGCAGCGCCGCCGGCAGCTGACCTGGCGCATCCTTGCCGGCCTGCCGGAGCTCTCCGACACTGCCGGCCCGGGACGCCTCCTCAGGGAAGGGATTTACGCCCGCATCCGTCACCCCCGTTATGTGGAGGCGATGCTCGGCCTGTGCGGGTACGCGCTGATCTCCAACCACCTCGCCGCCTACGTCGCCAGCGGGGTCAGTATTCCGGGGCTCTATCTGATCGTGCTGCTGGAGGAACGGGAACTCCGGGTGCGTTTCGGAGCGGAGTACGCCGCCTACTGCCGCGACGTCCCCCGCTTCGTGCCGCGGCTCAGTCGTTGGCCGCGCGGAAACCGAGCTGGCTGAAGCGTGGCGATCGCCACATTTCCCCCGCGACCCGACCTGGAGTAGGATCCGCGGCGCCTGACGCCTCGTCTGCTGAACGGGATGCACCGATGACCGGCACGCTAACCTCAGTCTTCTCCACGCCGACCGCATGGCAGGGGGCGCGCCGATGAGCGAAGAACCACCCCGTTCATCCGATCCTCGGGCGGAGCGCCGGCTGTTGTGCTTCGCCTTCCTCGCCTCCCGACCGCATTGATGAAGCCGGCAGATCCCGGCGGCGCGGCGACGGCGCGCGGAGCGAAGTGGCGCAACGTTGTGCTGCTGTCGGTCGCCACCCTGTTCGCCTTCACGCTCTGGTTTTCCGCCTCGGCGGTGGTGCCACAGCTCACCCTCGAATGGAACCTGAGCGAGGCGCAGCGCTCGTGGATGACGATGAGCGTGCAGATCGGCTTCGTGATCGGGGCATTCTTGAGCGCCCTGCTCAATTTGCCCGATCGGATGCCGGGGCCGCGGCTGTTCGCACTGGCGGCGCTCGCCGGCGCCGTCGCCAACGCTTCAATCCCGGCCCTCGGACTCGGATCGAGTGGCGCGCTGGCGGCCCGCTTCCTGACCGGGGTTGCGCTGGCCGGCGTCTACCCTCCCGGCATGAAGCTGATGGCATCGTGGTGCCGCATCGATCGCGGTCTCGGGATCGGCATCCTGATCGGCGCGCTCACCTTCGGCAAGGCGACGCCCTACCTCCTGAACGCCCTGCCCGCGTCGGGCGATGGCGCGGCGCACTGGCGGGTGGTGCTCTATGCGACCTCCGGACTGGCGCTGCTGGCCGCACTGCTGGCCGCCGCCTTCGTGAAGACCGGTCCGCACCTGAGTGGCCTGGCACCGTTCGACTGGCGCTTTATCGGACGTGCGTTCGCCCACCGCCCGACCCGTCTGGCGAACTTCGGCTACCTGGGGCACATGTGGGAGCTGTATGCGATGTGGACCTGGGTGCCGCTGTTCCTGATCGCCAGCTTCTCCGCCGCCGGCTGGAGCGATCGGGCGGCGCGCATTGCCGGCTTCGGCACCATCGCGGCGGGGACCCTCGGCTGCATCGTGGCCGGCGCCCTGGCCGACAGACTCGGCCGGACGACCATCGCCGGCGCCAGCCTGCTCGTCTCCGGCGCCTGCTGCCTGATCGCCGGCAGCTTCTTCGACCGCCCCGCCGTGCTGACCGTCATCTGCATGGTCTGGGGCTTCGCCGTGGTCGCCGACAGCGCGCAGTTCAGCGCCGCGGTCACCGAGCTGACCGAGACGCGCTACATCGGCACCGCTCTGACGCTGCAGACCAGCCTCGGCTTCCTTCTCACCCTCGTCTCGATCCGTCTCATTCTGCCGCTGGTCGAGCGCTTCGGCTGGGAGCGCGCCTTCATGGTTCTGGCGATCGGTCCGGCGTTCGGCATCTGGAGCATGCTCCGCCTGCGGAGCCTGCCGGAAGCGACCCGCATGGCCTCCGGCAACCGCTGAAGTGCAGGGCATTCTGTACACGGGGGCGCGGCAGAGACAACCATGAGATGGCCACCATGCTCCGCAGTACTTCGTTGGAGGAGACGATCGACGCCTCGAACGCCATCATCGTGGGACGGGTCGTCGGGCGCTGAACGGGCAACATCTCGTCACGCTGGGGGAGGCGACCTACACGAAGGGTGACCGGGTCCTCTTGCAGCTCGAGAGGATCGATGGCCGCGGCGAGGAGGACTGCGAGGGGTGCGGCGACTGCGCGGGAAAGACGAACGGCAAGCCCTCCAATCGCTTCTGCTGCGGCAACGGGATCATCGAGGGACCCGAAGGGGACGGCACGATCTGCGACGGGAACTTCTGAGGCCGCGGGGCCGCCGTCAACGATCGGCCGGCTGAATCAGCTCGAAGGCGGCGAGCCGTCCCTTCCCCCGGAGGTAGAGGATCCCGTGAGCAAGGACCGGCGGGCTCCAGGCGGGGTAACGGATCAACCGGCGGGCCGTCGCCTTTGCTCCATCGCCGCTTGTCTGTTCGTCGGTTCGAGCTTCGCCGGCGGACCGGGCCGGCTCCGCCTGCCCGGCGACGTCGGATTCGGGAAGCCGCGGCGTCGCCTCGGCCAGAACCTTGAAGCGCTGCGGATTCGCCTCGATCAGCAGGATGCGCCCGCGCTCCGTGAAGACGATGAGGTGTCCGTCGACGTAGAGCAATGTCACGCGGCCCAGGCCGGGCTCGCTCCACATGATCTCGCCCGACATGTAGTCGACGGCCCGCAGATCGGCCTCACCCGACGCCTGGCCGGAGGAGCCGTACAGGTAGCCCTGGTGGTAGATCGGCGTCATGAAGTGGCAGCTCATGCTCTGCTCGCGTCGCGGGGCGTCCCGGCGGACGACCTCGTAGCCTCCCGGCCGCACGCGTAAGACCGCGCTTCCCGGCCCATACGACTCCGTGATGAACACCGTGTCGTCCACGACGATGGGATTGCTGGCGTTGATCGATTCCAGCTTCTTCGCCCGAAAGGGGAAATGAAAGTCGACCTTGCCGCTGGCCGGCTCGAAGCCGACGAGACCGCCCCGGGCGAAGAGGAATCCCCAGCGCCGCTTGCCGATGGTCACCATCGTCGGACTGCTGTAGCTGGCCAGCTCGTCGCTGATCCTGTAACGCACCTCGCCGGTCCGCCTGTCGAACGCCACGATGCCGCTGCCGTTGCCGGCGACCTCGCCCGACTGTATCCCGGGCGATTCCGCGGGGCTGCCCCCGATCGCAGCGATGAGCAGGTCGCCTTCTACGAACGGCGCGCTGGCCGCGCCGAAGAAATTCTGCACGACGCCGAAGGCTTTGGCCGTATCGACGTCCCAGACGATCGAACCGTCCTTGACCCGGTGACAACGCAGCCTCCCCCCCGCATCAAAGGTGTAGACAAGATCGCCGTCGACCGTCGGGGCCGCGCGCGGTCCGTTGCTGTAGCCGTAGATGTCCGCGTATTCGGTCGAGTACGCGGCGCGCCACAGTTCGTCCCCGGTCGCGGCGTTCAGGGCGGTCAGTCTCACCGTGTCGGCGATGCGGTCGAACAGAAACAGACGCCCTGCGGCGATCGAGGGTGCCCCATAGCCCTCGCCGACCGCTACGTGCCAGAGCAGCGGCGGACCGTCCTCCTTCCACGACTTCAGGATCCCGGTTTCGGTGGACTTGCCGTCCGCGGTCGGGCCGAGGAAGGCGGGCCAGTCGCTGCCCGATCGGGAAGGAGGGGCGTTGTCGACGGTGCGCTGCGCACACGACAGAGTCGCGGGTGCGCCGAGGGCACACCAGATGACGCAGGCGCCGAGAAGCCGTGATGCAGAGGGGCGTGAAAGCAAGCCGAGCACCATGCACATAAGTCTATGCGAAAACCGCTCGCCGGCCGATGGCTTGACCGGTCAGCACCATGGTACAGTTGGGGGGCACGCGGAACGGAGACGAGCATGCCTGAATCGTCGGATGAGTTCACCCTGTACGATCTGCGCGTCCAGGTGGTTGGCTGTCGAGGGAAGATGGTCTGCAATCACCAGATCGGCGACTATTTCGAGCTGTCCGGCGAGAACCTGTCGCTGCCTCCGGGCCAGACGTTTCCGATCTATCCGCTCGCGGCGCTGCTTCCGTTGTTGCCGGCCAAGCAGCGCAAGACGCACGAGAACGACTGGATGACCACGGACACGGACGTGGCCTGTCCGGATCCTCATTGCGGAGCGATCTTCCGCATTTCACGAACCGGGGAGAAGGTCTTCCGCCACAGTGACGTGACCGCAGTGCCGTTGCGGCCGGATGAGTCGTAACCAGCCCCGCGACGTGCCACGCCGCGAGCTGGCGCCGGGCTACACGGTGTCGCGCATCATCAACGGCGGCTGGCAGCTCTCGCGGGGCCACCGGGCAACAGCCGTGGATCCGGACGCGGCAGTCCGGCAGATGCAGCAGCTCGTGGATGCCGGACTGACCACCTTCGACTGCGGCGACATCTACGCCGGCGTGGAAGCGCTGTTCGGAAAACTGCGGCAGGCCTCCGCCGGGATTCAGGTCCACACCAAGTTCGTCCCGGACCGGGACGAGTTGCCTCACATCAACAGGTTGCAGGTGGAGCGCATCGTCGATCGATCCCTGCGCCGGCTGCGTGTCGAGAGGCTCGACCTGGTGCAGTTCGCCTGGTGGGATTACGCGGCGCCCCGATACGTCGAGACGGCAGTGTGGCTGGACGAGCAGCGGCGAGCGGGGAAGATACACCTGCTCGGCGCGACGAACTTCGATGTGCCGCATCTGGCGGAGATCGTCGAGGCCGGCGTGCCGCTGGTCGCCCACCAGGTTCAGTACTCGCTCCTCGATCGGCGGCCCGAGCGCGGCATGGTGCGGTTCTGCGGCGAGCACGGGATCCACCTTTTGACGTATGGATCCCTTGCCGGCGGTTTTCTCGCGCAGCGCTACCTGAACCGGCCGGCGCCCGAGCCGCCGTTCGCCAATCGATCCCTCGTCAAGTACCGGCTGATGATCGACGAGCTCGGGGGATGGGATCGGTTCCAGACGCTCCTCGACGCGCTGGCCCGGATCGCCTCCCGTCACGGCGTCGGCATCGCCAACGTGGCCCTCCGCTGGACGCTCGAACGGGAGGGGGTGACCGCGGCCATTGTCGGCGCGTTCGATGCCGGCCATCTGCACGAGAACAGGAAGGTGTTCGATTTCGAACTCGACGAAGAGGATCGGCGGCGCCTCGAGCCGTTCGAGGGCGCCGGCCCGGAAGGGGACGTCTACGCCGCCGAACGGGTGCCCGGCGGAGCCCACGCCGCGATCATGAAGTACAACCTCAACCGTGAGGCGAGCGATTGACCCGGCCCGGCGGCAGCGCCCGGATGAGAACTCCAGGATGAGCCCCTCCTACGATCTGCAGGCCTGCCGCGCCCGCATTCCCGTGCTGGCGGAGAGCATTTCGCTCGCCAACTGCTCGCACGCCCCGCGAACCGATCAGGCCTGCGAGGCGGTCGAGAGCTATCTCGCCTCATGGGGCCGCGACGTCATGGACTGGGACGCCTGGATGGAGCAGGTCGACCAGGCCAAAGCGGAGTTCGCGGGCTTGATCAATGCCACCCCGGACGAAGTGGCCATGCTGCCCTCAGTGACGGCGGCGGCGGGAGTCGTTGCCAGCGCTTTCGATCATCAGGGGCCGCGCAACCGGGTGCTGGTCAGCG
Organism: uncultured bacterium; assembly: GCA_965371335.1. Lineage (GTDB taxonomy): Bacteria > Acidobacteriota > Polarisedimenticolia > Gp22-AA2 > Gp22-AA2 > CBDUYA01. The sequence continues at coordinate 5,889 of CBDUYA010000193.1, forward strand.
AGGCGGAGTTTCCGACCGTGGGGCACGTCTGGCTCGCGCGCGCGCGTCACGGCGCCGATGTGCAGTGGGTCCCGCTGCGCGACGGCGAGGTTCCGGAGGAGGGGTACGCCGCGCGACTGGACGACCGCACGCAACTGGTCTGCGCCTGCCACGCCTATTACCAGAACGGATTCAAACAGGACGTCGGCGCGATCGCGCGACGGGCCCACGACCACGGCGCCCTCATCTTCGTCGATGCGTACCAGACCACCGGTCTACATCCGGTGGACGTCCGGGCGCTCGATGTCGATTTTCTGACCTCCGGCGCGCACAAGTTCCTGATGGGCATTCCGGGCATCGCCTTTCTCTACGTGAGACGCGAGCTGATCGATCGTCTCGAGCCGTCGTTCACCGGGTGGTTCGGCCGCGAGGACATCTTTGCCTTCGATCCGAAACGGCTTGATTGGGCGCCGACGGCGAATCGGTTCGAGATGGCCACGCCCCCGGTCGTCAACGCCTACGTCGCCCGGGCCTCGATTCGCCTGATTCGAGACCTTGGCCCCGCGGCGATTCGGGAATGGACCGATTCTCTCTCGGCACGACTGACCGACGGCGGACTGGCGCGCGGACTGGAGATCTTCGGAACGACCGACGTGGCGCGCAAGACCTCGAC
>CBDUYA010000194.1:0-6514 GCA_965371335.1 uncultured bacterium
GAGGCGCCGGGTCGACCGGGGGCTCGATCTCCTCCAGGTGCGCTTCGGCACGCCGCAGCCCGATCGCCGGCTGAGACCACTTGATGAGTTGATCCTGACCGTTCTTTCACAGAATACCAACGATCGGAACCGCGATCGGGCCTATGAAAGCCTGCGCCGGACATTCCCGACATGGGAGAAGGTCGCGCGGGCCCCGCGGCCGCGGGTGGAATCGGCGATCCGGATTGGCGGGCTGGCGCCAACCAAGAGCCGGACGATCCAGGAGCTCCTGCGCCGGATCGCGGATGAACGGAGTGAGCTGGATCTCGATTTTCTGCAGACGGTGCCGGCCGGCGATGCCCGCCGTTACCTGGAGCGATTCAGGGGCGTCGGCGAAAAAACGATCTGTTGCGTCCTGCTGTTTTCCTGCGGACATGCTGCCTTTCCGGTCGATACCCACATTCACCGAATCACGCGCCGCCTCGGGTGGGTCGCGCCCGGGGCCTCGCCGGCACGCACCCACGACGAGCTTGCCCGTCTCATCCCCGCGGCGAGATACTACCCGGCGCATGTCAACCTGATTACCCTGGGGAGACAGATCTGCCGCCCGCGCAATCCCGATTGCGGCGCCTGCCCGCTGCGCCGGTCCTGCCGTTTCGCGGCGCGTGCGAAACCTCCCGCAAGGGCGGACCGGGCCGGGTGCCGGCTGCGCAGCGCCGCGGCCCGATGAGTCGCATTCGAGGCCTCCAGCGGATATATTCGGGTGAGGCGGATTCGCCTGACTGGCGGAAAGAATGATCGACGGTTGCAGAATCGGGCTTGCACTGGGCGGCGGGGCGGCGCGCGGGCTCGCCCACATCGGCATTCTCAAGGTCCTCGAAGAGCAGCGCATCCCCATCGATCTGATCGCGGGCACCAGCATGGGCGCGCTGGTCGGCGGCGTCTACGCCACGACGCGCAACGCCGCGGCCACCGAGAAGCGGCTCCTCGAGTTCATCTTCAGCGATGAGTTCAAACGGGCCCGCTTCGACTTTCTGCGCGAGAGCCGCCAGGCATCCCCGCAGCTGCTGGACAGCGTCAAGTCACTCATCAAGCGAGGCATCTTCTACTCGGTCTCGATGGCGAAGTCCTCGTTCGTCTCGGCCGAACACTTCGAACACAACATCAATTCCCTTCTCGACGATGTGCGCATCGAGCAGACTGCGATTCCCTTTGCCGCGATCGCGGCCGACATCAACCGTGGGGAGCAGGTGGTGCTGAAGAGCGGATCGCTGCGCCGGGCGGTGAGCGCGAGCAGCGCCGTGCCCGGGCTCCTGCCGCCGGTCACCATCGACGGCCGGACCCTCATTGACGGCGGGTGGGTCGCCAAGGTCCCGGTCGTTCCGGCCCTCCTGATGGGAGCCGATCTGGTGATCGGCGTCGACGTATCGCGGGAGATCGAGGATCAGGTGAATCTGAGGAGCGGGCTGAATATCATGGTGCGGGCCAACTCGATTGGTGCGGATGCCCTGAAGTCGCTGCAGTGCCGGCTGGCGGATGTCGTCCTCGCGCCGGACGTCGGCCGTATTCACTGGGCTGATTTTTCGGCAGTGCGTGATTGCGTGGTGCGTGGCGAGGAGGCGGCAAGGGCAGGCCTCGATGAAATCCGCCGCCAGCATCGGACGGCGCGCTGGGCCTCTTTCCTGGGGATCTCGCGGGCGCGGCGCCTGGCCCGCTACTACAGGGGGGCAAGCCGCGCCAGGAGCGCCGAATGAGCCGCAGGTCGCGAACGGCGCGCCAGCGTGCGCGGGGAGGGTCAGGATGCCGATGACCAGAACAACGCGCCGGGTGGCGCTGTTGATTGCGGCTATGACCGCCCTGCTCGTCGCCGCGGCGGTCACCCTGCCGCTGCTGATCGATGTGGAGCGCTACCGGCCATGGATCGAGGAGCGGGCACGTCAGACGACCGGACGGAACATCTCGCTTGGAAAGATGTCGCTCCGCCTGTTTCCGGCGCCGGCCCTCACCGTCGAATCGGTGAAGGTTGCGGAGGGACCGCTGCTTCCCGATCGCGAGGCGCTCCAACTGCAGAAGCTGTCGATCCGGCTGGGGTTGGGAGGTCTTTTCCGTGGCCGCCCGGAGGTCCGCTCGCTGGTGCTCGATCGACCTCTGCTGATCCTGTTCCGGGATGTGCAGGGACGATGGAACTACGACGATCTGCTGCAGCGAGCCGCCACGCCGTCCGGGAAGGCCGGTGAGGAGACGGCGCCCCGCGCGGAGGGACCGGCGGTCGAAGTGCAGTCGGCCCGGATTCGCGGCGGCACGATTCGGCTCTATGACGACGCGGTCGTTCCCGGCCGGCGCGTCGAGTTGGAGATCGGGCCGGTCGAGGCGACGGTGAGAGGCTGGGGCGCGGGCCGCGAGACGAAAGTCGAGCTGAAAGCGGGGCTCCGGCAGAGCGTGCTGAAGGCGAGCGCCGTCATCCGCACCGGCGGAGCCGTGGCCGAAGCGGAGATCCGGATCGCCCCTTCCCGTCTGCGGACGGCCGACCTCGCCACCTTGCTGCCCTGGCTCGGCGTTGCACAGGTGCCGGGACTCGAGGTCGGCGGAGAGGTCGAGATCGAGGGAAACGCGCGCATCCCTCTGCAGAATCCTGGCGCCATCGGCTTCGCCGGCCGGGTGCGTCTGCATGACGTCAGCTATCGGGACGCCGGCATGTCCAGGCCTCTGTCGGGGCTGTCCGGCTCTTTGCAGGTCGATGGCAACCGGGCGGTCTGGGAGAAGTTCAGCGCCACACTCGGTGCGTCGACCCTGGGCGGCCAGATCCGGGTGGAGAATTTTCTGCGGCCGAGAGTCGGCTTCGCGCTGAATTCGCAGCACCTCGACATCGACGAGATCGCCGCCGCCCTGACCGGGGGAGCCGCGCCGGGCGGGTCCGGGGTTGCCGATGCGGAGAAGCCCGCTCCGGGCGAAAGCGGGGACGGCATGCTTCAGCAGGTGACGGGGAGGGGCACGTTCGAGTTCGTCGAGGTGCTCTTTCAGGCCTTCCGCCTGTCCGGGCTGAGCGCCTCGGTCGGACTGCAAAACAGCGTCGTCTCCCTGGAGGAGTTGTCGACAGCGCTGTACGACGGATCCCTGGAAGGAGAGATGAGCGTCGACCTCTCCGGCGCCGTCCCGCGTTACCGACTCGATGCAGGACTGGCCGGTGTCGATGTCGACCCCCTGCTCTCCGATTACGACCGCGAGCTCGCCGGCCTGCTGGGCGGGCGGTTGTCCGGAAGGCTGTCGCTGGCGGCCGCGGGGCACGAGATGTCCGATCTCGTCACCTCCGCACGCGGCACCGGAGCGCTCGAACTGACCGATGGCTCGCTCCGCTCGTTCAGCGCCCTGGCGCGCATCGCCGCGCTGCTGGAGATGGCCGGCGGACGGGGAATCGGGCGCGAGGAGACCCCGTTCGAGTTCCTGCGGGGGACCTACTCGATCGCCGACGGAAAAGCGCGCACCGACGATCTCGTCCTGCACGCGGACGATTTCGATCTGGAGGGGAAGGGATGGATCGGCCTCGATGCCACCATGGATCTGGCGGTCACCGCCCGCTTCTCCGCAGAGGCGACCCGCGGCATGATCGAGACCACCTCCCGCCTCGCTTCCTTCACCGACTCTGATGGCCGGCTCGTGGTTCACCTCCGGGTGGATGGTGATCTCGCCAATCCGCGCTTCGGGCTCGACACCCGGCGCCAGACGCGGGAGCTGAAGGAACATCAGAAGGACCGGCTGGAGGAGGAGCTCCGCGACCGCCTGCTCGATATTCTGGGTGGTGGCGGGAAGAAGAACGGTTCCTGACGCGACCCAATGGAATACTTCGGACAGACTCCTCGCTACCGCACGCGCATGACGCGGACTCTGGCGTAGTCCGAGCGCACGGTCCTGCCGTCCTTCGCCTCGATCACCAGCCTGAACAGATACGGTCCTGGCTTGCTGAGAGTGAACCGCTTGGTGAAGTAGGTTGTCGCGATCGATTCGTCCTCCGCATGCCGGCAGACCGGATCATGGCGCAGTGTGGATGCGCTCTCCTCGCTTTCCCCGGGGTCGACCCGGATCCAGGTCACCGCCGGGTGGCAGAAATTCGGATCGAATGGATCGACTCCGGTCAATTCTCCGGTGAGCACCGCCATGACCGGCGTGAACCCGAAGGCGGGATTGACCCGCAGGGTCAGTCGGGGCTTCTCCGGCTTATCTTTGTCGGGCGTCTTGTCGCGGCCTGCGGCGGTCGACGCCGGGATGAGCAGAAGGAGGGCCAGAAGACCGGCGAGCGGCGCGGTGCGGAGGAACCAGGTCGACGTCACCCGTCCAGTATATTCGCCCGTCCGGGTGCCGGCCAGCGTCAGCCTGCCGCTCCTCGGCGATCTCCCGCATCGCCGTCCTCGCGGCGCCTCGCTTGAATTCCCGCGGCGTTCTGAACGCGGCCCAAGGGAATTCGGGGACAGGCTCCTACTGTCCCGCGAAGGAGACGGAGTGGCCCCTGAGGAGACAGCGAGCCGGCCATCGATTGGCTGCGATCGGCCTGGAATCAGCTTTTTCGGCCGATTCCTGATGGCACGAAACTGGCTATCTGAAGCACCGAGGCCGGCCCGCAGCCGGCCCCGGAAAAGGTGGTGACGGTCATGGTGACGCAGAGAGGACGACACGATCCGGTCGCGATCATTCTCAGCCTCGTCCTCGGGGCGGGAATCGGCCCTGCGCTGGCAGATGAGGAGGGCGCCGCCTATGCACGCGTCCGGCATCTGGAGGACGCGATGACCATCGCGCGGGCGGCCGAGGGAGAGATCTTCGAGGGCACCCTCAATGCGCCGGTCCTGCCGGGCGATCGGGCATGGACCGAGCGAAGCCGGGCCGAGATCGAACTGGCCGATACCTCCCTGCTCTGGCTCGATGAGTGGACCCGGGTCGGATTCCGCAGCCTCTCCGACATCAGCCTGTCCTATGCCGACCACAACCTGATCGTTCTGGAGGAAGGGGCGATCCGGATCAGCACGCACGATCCGCAGGACGAAGGGCAGGCCTTCCAGATCGACACCGAGGCGGGGTCCATCTATCTTCTCTCGGGCGGCGAGTACCGTATCGATGTCGCCGGCGGCCTCACGACCCTCTCGTCGTTCAGCGGGGTCGCCGAACTCTCGGGTGACGGCGGCTCCATCCTCGTGAGGAGCGGCGAGAAGTCGAGCGTGCGGGCCGGTCGGACACCGTCCGAGCCGCGCCATTTCAACACGGCCCGTCTCGACGATTTCGATCGCTACAGTGAAGAACGCACGCTCGCTTACCTGCGCAATGAGGATGAAGCGATTCCCGAGGGGGTGAGCGAGGACGTTCCGATCGAGGTCCATCACTACATTCACGAACTGTCGATCTACGGGCGCTGGTACAGCGTGCCGTCCTATGGCTGGGTCTGGCGGCCCGCCTATCACGGCGCCTGGGGGCCATACGACGACGGCTACTGGACCTGGTGCGCTTCCGGATGGACCTGGGTGTCGTACGAACGGTGGGGCTGGGCGCCCTACCATTACGGCCGCTGGGATCATGTCGCCAGCATCGGCTGGGTCTGGATCCCGGGCCGTCGCTGGAGCGGCGCCTGGGTGAGCTTCGCCGTCGGGCCGATTTATGTCGGATGGGCGCCGTTGAACTACTACAATCGCCCGGTTTTCCACGACGCGCGGTTCGTCACGCGGGTCACGGTCAGGGGCTCCGACCTTCACACCAGGGGCTGGAGGTTCGCGCGCCATGGGCAGTTTGCCAGGCGTGACCGGGTCCGGGGCGCCGCGCGCGGCGATCGCATGCCGAGTGAAAGCGAAGCGGTTATCACCCGGCGCCTGCCTCAGTTCGATGGGACGGCGACGGCCAAGAGACCGGAACCCGGGATCCGCTTGATGGACTCGGTGCGGGCGTCGCAAACGCCCCTCCCGGTCGCCACGGATGAGGCAGGCCGGGAGATCCCGTTCCGCAAGCTGGAGCGCGCGCCCGCGGCCGGCCCGACCGCCTCGCCACGCGGCCGGGATAAACGTCGCGATCCCTCGACCCGCAACCGGGCAGGCACTCGTCGTGAGGTGCCGGGCGTGCCGCGCGGGCGTTCGGCGACCGTTCCTCCGGCCGCACGAAACGACCTTGCCGGGACCACGGGCAGCGACGACGATCGACTGCGACGCGCGCCGCGTAGCCACGGGCTGAAGCTCGAAGAGGGAGGCGGTCCGGCGGTGGAGAAGCGCCGCGGACATGCGGTCGAGAGGCTGTTCCGCAGCTCACGCCAGCGCCCTGCCCCCAAGCCTCTCTCCGAGGAGACCCGATCGGGCAAGCTCAAATCGAACCCTCCGCCGAAACCTGGTCGCCTGGGCCGCGAGAAAGAGAATCGGGAGCGGGGGAAGAGGTCCGGGGAACAAAGTGAGTCCGCAGGGAAGCGCTCCTCCGACAGAAAGAAGGAGACGGATCGGAAATCCTCCGGCCGGAGGGAGGGCGCGGCAACTAAGTCCCACGGCCGGAAGGAGGGCGCGGCGAAGAAGTCTTC
>CBDUYA010000195.1:0-6513 GCA_965371335.1 uncultured bacterium
CAAGGCCGGTCTCGATGCAGCGCTCGGCGGCGCGCCGCGCCGCCCCCCTCCCCATCGGCGCCGAAGTGGCATCCTCGAAGAACAGGATGAAGCGGCGCGGCAGACGACGGACCGGAACCGCATCAACCGGCTCATCCGGGGCGCTCCCCTCCGCCGGCGTCGACGGGGCGTCCGCCTGGCCGGTCACGATCTCGTAGAACTCCAGGGAGGAGATCGTCTTGGTGCGACGGTCGACTTTCAGCTTGAAATCAACGATCGTCAGGTCACGCACCGGCTGGCCGTTGCGATCGGAGACGTAGACCTCGATCAGAACGAGCTCTGAGGTCACGGTCTCGACGAACGACCCCCCGGGCGACTCCGCAGGGCCGTCCTCCTGCGCCCCCAGGGGGAGGGCGGCGGTGGCGCAGGCGAGAAGAACCGCCGCCGGCCACAGGACGCGCTTCGGTCGTTCAGGGAGCATGACGGATCGCCTCACTGTCCCACATTATAAGGGTGAAACAGGATAAGGGTGGAACAGGTCCGGGCATCAACCTGTCAGGTCCCACAGCGACGGAACCGGCCTCTAACGGGATGAGGCCCGCAGCTCGGCGATGCCGCGCATGACGCCGCCGCGGACGACGTAGCGCACCTGCCGGAGGTTGGCCACCGTCTCCGCCGGATCGGCGGCGACGATCAGCAGGTCGGCCGCCCGCCCGGCGCGGATCAGGCCGATGTCGTCGCGAGCGAGCGCGAGCGCCCCGCCACGGGTCGAGGCGGCGAGGACGGCGAGCGGCGGCATGCCGGCTTCCTGCATCGCCTCCATCTCGGCATAGACCGAGGGGCCGTGCAGGGTGAGCGGGTTGCCGGCATCGGTTCCCATGGCGATCGGAATCCCGGCCGCGTGCAGGCGCGCGAGGTTCTCCGCCATGGTGCGGCGGCGCTCGCCGGCGAGGGTGGACTGCTGCTCCAGAGTTCCGGTGTCGATCAACCCGGCCCCGAGAGAGGGAGTCAGGCCGACGCGACGGAGGGTCTCCGCATCGACGCAGCCGTTCGGATCATCGATCGCCGGCGCTTCTCCGGAGACCGCCGATGCGAACATGCGGATGTAGCCATCGGCGACCGTCAGGGTCGGGCAATAGATGGTGCCGGCGTGGCGGGCCAGCCGGATGAACTCCTCATCGACAGATTGGTCCCGGACAGAGTGGACGAGGAGATGGGCTCCGGCGCGCAGCGCCGCCTTCGCCTCGCGCAGTCCGGTCGCATGCACGATCAGCGGCAGGCCGGCGCGCCTCGCCTCGGCAGCGGCCGACCTTACCACCGACGCCACGTTCTCGAACGCATCGCCGTCCGCCGGCGGGACGAACCAGACCTTCACCGCGCTCGTGCCGTGCGCTTTCAGATAATTGACCCCGTCGCGCGCCGCGGCCTCGTCCGCCAGGTGAATGAACTGGCGCTCGGCGGGAAGATTGAGCCAGAAATCAATGGTCGACAGGAACGGCCCTGCAGCGGCGACGCGCGGCGCCATGGTGTCAGGCTCGGCCCGAGCCCGCAGCTCCCACGTCCATGGATAACCGCCGACGTCGAACACGGTGGTCACCCCGGAGCAGAGGTAGGAACGGAACCACCGTTCCGGATCGGCGCGCAGGCCGGCCTGCACCTCTTCGTAGGGGAAGTGCTCGCGCAGATCGAGCCCGTCGGGCCGTCCGTCGGCCCACCCGGTCTGGGAGAAATGCACGTGGGCATCGACCAGCCCGGGGACGATCCAGTGGCCGGCCAGGTCGCTCACCTCGATCCCGTCCGCAACCGGACAGTCGTCCCCGGTCCCGGCACATTCGATCAGGCTGCCGCGCAGGATCACCACCGCCTGGGGCAGGGGGGGGCTGCCGCTCCCGTCGATCAGGGTCGCCCCGACCAGCGCGCGGGGAGGTGGAGGCGTCCCGGGCGGCGCATTGAATGCCGAGGTGACGGCAATGCGCCAGCCGTCGCCGGTCTCGAGGAACACCCGTTCCGACAGGCCTGACTGCTCGTCGGCGCCGTAACGGACGCGGTAGCGGTAGGTGCCGTAGACCACTCCGGGCCGTATCGGCACGAGCCGCAGGTCGAGCGCTTCGAAGACATCGGGCCAACTGTCGTCGCCCGCCTGGGCGGCGTGGGCCTGGTAGCCGAGGCTGGGGCCGGCGGGGCCGGTCCGGGCCAGGGTTTCGGCATTCAGATAGGTGGCGAGGTAGGCGTCCCGGTCGCGGCGCCGGATGGCGTCGAGGTTCGCCTCGAACAGGCTGCGCGCCGCCGCCAGATCGTCCCGGGCGCTCCGCGCCGCCGGGCGGGTCTCTGCTTGCTGCGCTAACGCCGGCAGGACGACCATGGCAGCCAGGGCCAGCCCGGTCAGCGCCGCCGCCTGGGGGAGCATGAGCCGCACAGCAGGATGCCCGCTCATCGCCTTCCGGCGGCCCGTGCTACTGGGCCCGCTGCAGGTACTTCAGCAGGTCGCCGTCGGTGGTCAGCACCAGCAGGGTATCTTCGTCGATGGTCTGGCGGATCGTCTCCATCGACTTCTGGAATCGATAGAAATCGGGATCGCGATTGTGCGCCGCGGCATAAATGTTGGTTGCCTCGGCGTCCGCCTTCCCCTTGATCTCCTGCGCCTGGCGGTACGCCTCCGAGGTGATCGTCTTCAACTGCCGGTCCTTTTCGCCGCTGATGCGGGCCGCCTCCCCCGCCCCCTCGGAGCGGAACTGCTCGGCGATTCGCTGGCGCTCCGAGATCATCCGCGCGTAGACCTCTTTCTGCACCTCCTCGACGTACTCGATCCGCTTGAAGCGGAAATCGAGGATCTCGATGCCGAGATTGAGCGCAGCCGCGTTGGCGGCCTTCAGCACCTGCCGGGCGAGGAAGGCGCGCCCCGACTCGATCCTAGCTGAGACCTCGGTCGTCTCGCCCGCTTCGAGGTCGACCGCCATTGCGAACTCGCGGTTGCTGCTGCGCACCACCTCGATCAGGTTGTGCCGGGCGACCGTGTTGCGGGTCTCGCCGTCGAGGATGTCGTCGAGCCGCGATTGTGCCCGCAATTCGTCGCGCAACCGCTGGAAGAAGAGGAGAGGATTGGTGATACGCCAGCGGGCGTAGGTGTCGACGTAGATGAAGCGTTTGTCCTTGGTCGGGATCTGGTTCGGATCGCCGTCCCATTCGAGGAAGCGCTTCTCGAAGTAGTTGGTCGTGTCGATGAACGGGACCTTGACGTGCAGGCCGGGCGAGATGACCGGATCGCCGACCGGCTCTCCGAACCGGGTGATGATCACCTGCTGCCACTCGGGAACGATGTAGAAGGTGCCGCCGGCCACGAACAGCACGGCGACGGCGATGGCGGCGGCGATGATGGCGATGGTGCGGTTCATTTCTTCACCTCCCCGAGATTCAGCAGAGGCAGGATATTCTTGGCCGCCGCGTCGAGAATCACCTTTCGTTTCACCTTCGGATAGATCTCGTTCATGGTCTCCAGGTACATGCGCCGGCGGGTGACGCCGGGCGCGCGCTTATAGGCGGTCAGCAGGGCATTGAACAGCGACGCATCCCCCCGGGCGCGGTTCACCCGGTCGGTGGCATACCCTTCCGCCTGCTGGATCGTCTGCAGCGCCTCGCCGCGGGCGCGGGGGATGACGCGGTTGAAATCCGCCCGCGCCTCATTGACCATCTTCTCCCTTTCCTGCTGCGCCTGGTTGACCTCGTTGAACGACGGTTTGACTGGATCGGGCGGGTTGACGTCCTGCAAGACGACCTGCTCGATCTTGATGCCGGTCTCGTACTGATTGCAGAGGTCCTGCAGCCGCGTTTTCACCTCGTCCGCGATCTCCTGGCGGCCGATGGTGAGGACCTCGTTGACGCTGCGATCACCGATCACTTCCCGCATCACCGCCTCGTTCATATTACGGAAGGTCTCGGGGACGTTCCGCACCTTGAAGAGGTAGAGGAAGGGATCGCTGATGCGGTACTGCGTGATCCACTCGACCACGGCGACGTTCAGGTCGCCGGTCAACATCAGCGATTCACGCCGCAGGTCACGCTGGCTGTAGCGGGTCCGGATGCCGGGGGTATCGGTGCGGAAGCCGAACTCCTGCTTCAGCTGCCGCTGCACGGGAACCTTGATGACCCGCTCGAGCGGCGTGGGGAACTTGAAGTGCAGGCCCGGCTCCGTGGTGCGGGCGAATCGACCGAAGCGCAGCACCAGGCCGATCTCCTCCGGGTCGACGGTGAAGAAGCTGGTCACCGCGATCCAGAGGAGTACGACGATGAGGAGGATCGCGCCGATCGCGGTCCCCTGAAGCCGGGGTGAACCGAACTGACCAAACGAAGGGATGCGAATCTCCGGACGGCTCATGGCCTCCTCCCTGACTGATATGCGCTACTGAAAAGAATCAGAAGGGTGACAGTCTAACGCGGCGCGACGATCCCCACAAGGGCGTCGGCGCTCCCGACGGTTGCAGGGCCGGAAATGCACGGTTAGACTGTGTTCTTCATTCATGTCACCGGGACGGAGCCCATGAACGAATCGACGCCGCTGCGCTATCGCTGCCTGGCGACGACGGGGGCCGGCGGAATGGGCGTGGTCTACCGCGCCGAAGATCTCCTGCTGCGCCGGCCGGTCGCGATCAAGATTCTGCCCGAGCGGTTCATCGGGGGCCGCGACGCCGGCGCCCGCCTGCTCCGGGAGGCGCGCGCCGCGGCGGCCCTCAACCATCCCGCCATCTGCACCATCTACGAGGTCGGCACGATCGGATTGGGGCCCGGGATCGAGTGTCCGGACGGCACCGAGCCGTTTCCCGCCGGGACCCCCTTCATCGCCATGGAGCTGGTCGAGGGCGAAACGCTGCGGCAGATCCTCGACCGGCCGGAGGCGCCGTCGCGCGCCGCCCTCCTCGACATTGCCATCCAGGTTGCCGAAGGCCTGGAGGCGGCCCATGCCGGCGGCATCGTGCATCGCGATCTGAAGCCGGAAAACATCATGGTGACGCCGCAGGGCCGGGTGAAGATCCTCGACTTCGGCCTCGCCAGGCCGGCCGCGCCCGAACGCCCGATCGATCCGCGCGTCAGCTCCGAGGAGACCTTCTCGGACGTGATCTCCGGCGCGGGCGCGATCGCCGGCACGGTCTCTTACATGTCGCCGGAGCAGGCGAGGGGCGGTGAGATCGGCCCGCCATCGGATCTCTTCTCCATCGGCACGATCCTCTACGAGATGTTCGCCGGCCGGCGCCCGTTCGCAGGGAAGACCTGGGCCTCGACCTTGGCGAGCATCATGGAGAGCGAGCCGGCGCCGCTCCGCTCCGCCTGTCCGGAGGCGGGCGACGCTCTGGAGCGCCTTGTGCATCGCTGCCTGCGCAAGGATCCGGCGGATCGCTGCGCGGAGGCGGGAGAACTGGTACGCGCCCTGCGCGAGGTGCGCGGCGGCGATTCGAGCGAGGGAATGCCGGCGGCGTCCGGGGGGGCGCGGCGCTGGCGGGGAGCCGCCCTCGCCGCGACGATCGCCGCGGCGTTGATCATTGCCGCCGTCTTCTACGCGCTCGATCGGCGTGGGACTCCGGAGCCGGCGGCAGTTTCCGCAGGCCCCCCGCCTGCGCCCGGGGCGGCGCGGCCGGTGCCCGCCACGATCGCTGTCCTGCCGTTCGCCTTTCACGGCCCGGAGGACCGGCGGTACCTCGCGGATGGGATGGTGAAGCTGCTCAGCACTACGCTCGACGGCGCCGGCGCGCTGCGCAGTATCGACGCGCGGGCGATTCTGGGCCTGGTTGCCCGCCAGGGGGTTGACGTTGCTGATCCGGACCAGGGGCGGGCCGTGGCGCGACAGCTCGGCGCGGGCCGCTACCTTCTCGGCGACATCTTCGCCGCGGGGGGAGAGCTGCGCATCAACGCGGCGCTGTACGATGCGCAGGGGACGGCCGGCATCGTGGCGGAGGCCGCGGCGGAGGGCGAAGCCGATCGGGTGTTCGATCTGATCGACCGGATCGCCCGGCAGGTCCTGCTGGCCCAGGCCGGCGGCCGCTCCGAGCGGCTCACCCGCGTTGCCGTGGTGACCACCCATTCCCTGCCGGCGCTCAAAGCCTATCTGGAAGGGGAGCGGCAGTTCAGCGCCGGCCATTTCGTGCAGGCGCTGGAGGCGTTCGAGAGGGCGACGGCGGAGGACGATGCGTTCGCCCTCGCCTACTATCGCTTGAGCGTCGCGGCGGATTGGGCGACCCGCATGGAGCAGTCACGGCAGGCTGCCGAACAGGCGGTGCGCCATGCCGAGCGCCTGTCGGAGCACGACCGCCGTCTGCTCGAAGCCTCACTGGCCTGGCGCCGTGGTGACACCGACGAAGGGGAGCGGCTCTACCGGGCGTTGCTCGGCATTTATCCCGACGACGTGGAAGCCCGCGCCGAGCTCGGCGAGGTCCTGTTCCACGGCGGCCCGGTGAAGGGGCGGCCGCTGGCGGCTTCGCGGGAGCCGTTCGAGAGAGTGCTGTTCTACGAGCCGGACCACGTGCCGGCGCTGGTGCACCTGGCCCG
>CBDUYA010000196.1:0-6478 GCA_965371335.1 uncultured bacterium
GTTGCCGCCGACGTGGTCCCCGTGCCAGTGGGTGTTGAGCACGAACCTGAGATTCCCCTCGCCCAGCTCCTTCAGGGCGGCCCGAATCCTGTCGGCCAGCGGCGCGAACTGGTCGTCGACGATCAGGATTCCGTCCTCCCCGACCGAGACCCCGATGTTGCCGCCCCGCCCCTCGAGCATCCAGACGGTGCCGGCGACGTGGGTCGCCTTGATCTCGACGTCGGCGAACCGGTCTTCCTGGGCCGCCGCGGGCGGCGAGAGAGCGAGCCCCGTGAACGCGAGCCCCGCGAGCCCGAGGCGGGCCGGGGCGATCAGACTCCGAACGGATCTCCTCATCGATATCTCCTTCGCTCCCGATGCGTGAGTGACGACGTGCCACCCTATCATCTCCCAATTGGACCGGCGCTGTCGAGATCCGGGCTGGCCGGCCGGCGCCGGGAAAACGGCGTCGATCGGGCCAGAATTCTGGTGCTTCACTGAATTCCAGGGGAGTGGCTTTGACCGGATGACGGCAGCTCGTCGCTGGGCGTTTCCTCTTCGCCTCAAGCTCGCTTCAAGCATGCCGGCGGGGGTTGTCAATCCGGCAACCGCATGCCCGCTCTTGTTCCTCTACGACCGTGCCTTACTGGGCGAACTGTCGCGTGGCGCCTGGAGCGATGTACGGCGCCTACGCCAACCGCACGCGCGGCGCACGGGCGCGCCGGCGGGCCGCAGCGGCCTCGCGGTCCTCGCTGCGCCCGCCTGCGGCGAGATTGGCAGGCCCGTCGCAGGGGATCAGCCGCATCAGTGACGAGGAGATGGCGCGCTTCAACATCGAGGCATCGGCGGCGCTCGCGGCGTGGATCGATCCCTGGCGCGTGGATCAAGGCGGAAGCCTCGACACGCAGCTCGTGAACCGGGCCGTTTGCTACCTGCAGAGCCCAGGTCCGTTCCATTTTGAGTTTGAAGCCGGCGCTGCCGCTCGAACAACGACCGGTGCCGCTCGGGGACGTTCTCCTCACTTGTAGAGCACAATGACTTGGTCCTCTTCAGGGTATCGTCATCGTTGGCCAGCAGGACTCGATGTTCTTGCCGCCGAACGATGTCGACAGCCTTCCCCAATCGAAAGGATCCACGCACTTCACACCGGCTGCCGGAGCCGTGCCATCGCCTGCCGGCCCCGGGGTCCTCGATCCCCGCGATCCAACCTCAGCCGTGGCTCCTGCGTCCGAACACCCCGGGCCACCAGAGCGCCACCGTCGCCAGAGCGCCGGCGATCAGCGCCCAGGGGACGATCCGCGAGACGCCGGGGGCGGGCAACAGCAGCTTACCGCAACCGATCAGGAGCAGGTAGAGCGAGAGGCTCATGGTGACCGTGAGCCAGGCGCCGCGGCGCAGGGCGGCGATCGGGCGGGCGGGATCACTGCCGGCCTGCCGGGCGGTCCGCCGCCAGAAGCCGGGCGGGTCGACCCGTCGGAAGAAGCGGACGAGCGTCTCCTCGGGCGTCGGCGGCGTCAGGAGCGTCACACCGATCACCGCGAGGGTGGAGATCGACGCCATCAGCAGCAGGCGGATCCACTCCGCCTGCACCGTCAGCAGCAGGATGGGGGCGAGGACCAGCGAGACCGCGATGGCGGTCAGCTCGGAGTAGAGGTTGATCCGCTCCCAGACCCAGCGCAGGACGAGGACCGCGCCGGTGCCGGCGCCGAACAGAAGGGTGACGTACCAGGCGGTCTGGATCGATCCCAGATTTGCCATGATGAGAAGCGCGAGACCGAGGATCACGACGTTCGACAGGCGCGCCACCCGCACCAGCTCGCGCGCCGACGGCTCGCGGCGAAGCAGGGACCGGTTGAGGATCCTCAGGTAGAGATCGTTGCTCCAGTAGCTCGCCCCCCAGGTGAGGTGGGTGTCGATGGTCGAGGCCAGCGCCGCCAGGAGGCCGGTCAGCATCAGCCCGCGCAGCCCCGGCGGCAGGAGATCCCGGATGCCGGTGGCGAAGGTCGTTTCCCGGGCCGCGACGAATCCCTCGCCGCCGGCCGCCGCCGGGTCGAAGGGGTAGATCAGCAGCAGCCCCACCGCGATGACGAGCCAGAGCAGGCTGCGGAGAACGATCTGGAGCCAGGTGAACAGGATGGCGGCGCGGCGCGCGGCATCGTCGCTGCGGCAGGCCATCATCCGCTGGGCGAAGTAACCGGTCCCGTCGCTGTTGCGCTCGAAGAACCACTGCAATCCGATGATCACCAGGAAGGGAAGAAGGGCGTCGCGGGCGCCGGGGGCCCAGGAGAGGATGCGTTCCGAGGTCGCGGCCCCGTAATGCTCCACCAGGCCATCCACGATCCCGCCGAGCCCTCCCGCTCGCACGACCACCACCACGGCGTAGATCAGCGTGCCGAGCATCGCCACGCTGAACTGCACGGTGTCGGTGGCGATCACGGAGCGCAGCCCGCCGGTGGTCGAGTAGAGGGCCGTGAACGCCAGGATCAGAAGGATGCTGATGAGATTGTTGGTCGTCGCCACATCGGTCGCGAGACCCGTGACGCCGGAGGCCAGCGGCACGCCGAGCGCCAGGACCGCCCCCTGGATCGCGCCGTAGAGCCGGGCGGGGAGCCATTCGTGCCATGGCAGGAACACCTCGCTGATGCGGGTGGCCGCCACCAGGACCATCGCCATGATGGTGCAGTTCATCACGGTGCCGTAGTAGACCGCCTTCAGTCCGCGCAACAGCAGCGCCCCGCGCCCGCAGTAACGCAGCTCGGTGAGCTCGGCGTCGGTGAGGACCATGGCGCGGCGCCAGGACCGGCCGAGGAGGAAGCCGATCATCAGGAACCCGAGACCGTAGATCCAGAGGCGCCACAGCATGAAGATCCCGCCGGTGGCGACCAGTCCGGTCACCAGCAGCGGCGTGTCGGCGGCGAACTGGGTGGCGGCGAGACTGAACCCCGCCCGCCAGCCCCGCACCGAACGGCCGGCGAGGAAGTACTCCTCCAGACTCTCCGAGGCTCGCGCGCGGTGGCGGAAGCCGTTGCCGATGCTGTAGGTGACGAAGGCGAGCAGGATAAGGAGGTCGATCACGATGTGCCGGTCCGCCGACGGAGGTCCGAAGGAACCGGGATGCTGTCATCACCCGGCGGGCTAAAGTATCGCCGCGAGGGGAGCGCTTGTCGAGCGGCCCTCCGAAGTCCGCGCGCAGCCCTGCCGCCTGCCGACCGGTACGGCATGCTCCGGTCGCTGATCTGCGGCCCGCTGTTTATCCAGCCTGTCCGGGGGATCTAGACAGAAAGGTCAAATGCAGATAGCGTAATGAACACTTATACCAAATCAGTGCGATAGGGGGGATGGAATGCATGCTCTGCGGCGGGCGATTTCCGTCTGTGGTTCGTTCCATAGATCGCATATTCACCCACGACGCTCCCGTTCTCCGCCCAACCCCTCCCCGGGCCAACGTGATTTCCTTAAGAGCAAAACAGCGCAATAACAACAAAATGGGGGATATCAAATGAGAAGGATCAGTGCGGCATCTCTATCGGTTCTGCTCGCGGTTGCGTTCCTGTTTGTGGCCGGCGCCGGAGATCTCGCCTACGCTGCGAAACCGAACAACAATGAGCTGACGGTTCAGGTCTTCGTCGATTTCAGCACCTTCGACCTGCGTGATGGCGGCGCCGGTACCGGCCCGTTTTACGTTGGGGGCGCCATCGTCGACCCGGCGACCGGCCAGGCCCTGGGAGAGTTTCAGTGCTGGGGCTGGTTCTTTGAGGCGGACCGCAATATGGTGAACCAGGAGTACAACATCGGTGATCGCGGGAAAATCATTCTCACGGGAGAAGAGGATGGAGGGCTACGGCCGATTACCGGGGGCTCGGGCGATTTCAAAAATGTTCGCGGCGACACCGCGTTCGATTTTTCGGGCCTTGGTCCGGGTGGAGATGGATCCTTTCTTGCGACCTTCCGGCTCATCGGGGCGAGCAGCGATTAGGTAGCGCCCCATCGACAGGGGGCACCGCCTTCGAGGTGGTGCCCCCTGTATCGCTGATCCCGATGCGGCCCGCGATCAGGCATCCGGCCCTTGCGGGCCGTCCGCTCCCCCGAAGATCAGTTCGCCGCTGCTGTAGCTGGTCCCGAATGTCGACACGAGGGAAGCCACCTGGCGGAGAGCCGAGTGCACCTCTTTTGGCTGCAGCATGGAGAGAGGGTGAATGTAGGCCGCATAGAGCAGCCCGTTGCTCGTGGCGTATCGACCATCGAGAGCGGTATGGAAATTGGCTTCCAGGATGATGCCTATCTCCTTCGGGGACAGATCCGCAACCGTCGTAATCGGAGCGACGATCCGCATGCGATTCTGGGCCCGGTCGAAAATACACGCCATCGCAACGTCCCGGTACTTGAACTCCATCACGGTATTGTCGATGCGGAAGTCGGTGGCGGCCTCGCGGATGATTTCTTCGAGCGCCGTAGCGGTCATCCGTGGCGGTGGCACCTGAGGCTCCTCTTCGGCGGAAATCCCGGCCGTCGATGGGAAGATGAGCGCCGCCAGACAGACGACCACGATGTTGCGGATCAGAGTTCGTATCATCGCTGCCTCCAGAATGAGTCGACCTGATTGCCCCGGCGATCTTTGGCTCGCCGTGCAGTCGCCCAGTGAGGGGCCGGCTATGATTCCGTCATCACCTTCTTGACGTAGATCTCCTCGCCAATCTCCCGGTCGAGCGCCAGCGTGGTCTCCTGCCGCTGAACGACGACCGACGGAGACTTGCGATCGAGCCGCACCACCTGACCGGGAACCAGCCCCATGCTGCCGAGCTTGAGCAGCCTCGCCTGGTGTTTCGGCACGATGAAGACGATCCGACAGTCCTCGCCGGGGCGCAGGTCGGTGAGGCGGACCACCAGCGGCTCCATGTCGGCGACGAGCTGCTCGCAGCATCTCCCCTTCGGGATCGGCTTGCCGTGCGGGCAGAGAGGAGGGTGTCCGAGGTAGGTGCAGACGGAGGTGGTCACCTGATCCGATAGCAAGTGCTCGAACTCGCAGGCCGTCCGTTCCGTCTCTTCCTCGTCCACTTCGAGGACCTGCGCCAGGAGGAACTCCGCCAACCGATGCCGCCGGATAACCCGCCGGGCGATGTATTCGCCGGCCGGCGTCAGGAGGACCTTCTCCCCCTCGACGCGCGCCAGATCCTGATCCTGCATCTGCTGGAACGCCGCCCGGCTGTCGTCCAGCTTGCTGCCGGTCAGCAGGGTTGTCAGATCGTTGCGATCCAGCTCGCGGAGAGCCCAGATCTCCTCCGCCAGCTCCTCCACCGCAACGTGCAGGAACGTCTGTTTCGCCGACTTCATCGGGACACCCCCCTGCGGCCGCGCCGGGTCAGCCTCATGATGGCATGGACGGCACGGGAAATCCACGTCAGGATGCGGGACGATTCGACGAACTGGTATCCGCAGTTGGGGCAGTGGTTCACCCGGCAGGATGGCATGATCGCGCAGCCGGCGCACTCCGGGAAGCCTCCCGGCGAGCGATAGCCGCACAGGGCGCAGGTCCACGCCTCGCCCGGCTGCCCGCTCACGCCTGCGCCGGGTTGCCCGCTCACACCCGCACCGCCTGTCACAGCGACACCTGCAGGGCCCGGAGCACGAAATTCAACCCGGCTCCCACGGAGATGGCCAGCACGATGACGAAGGCCATCAACAAAACCGCGAACCTCAGATTCTTCTCCTTGATGATCATGAAGAAGTGGGCGATGCAGGGGATGAACAGGGTCATGGTGACGACGCTCACCAGGGTCTGGACCGCATCGAGCCGCCCCGCATCCTGCAGCAGGAACAGGCCGGCAGCCCCGAAGTCCCGCCGCAAAAACCCGATCAGGAAGGCCTCGGCCGTCTCGGCGGGAAGCCCCAGCAGGTTCACCACCACCGGAGCGGCCACCGACTGAATCGAGATGAGCCAGCCGAGCCGATCGAAGAAGAACAGGATCGCGGTGCCGACGAGAAACAGCGGCACCGCCTCCCGGAGGTACCACTCCATCCGGGCCACGGTCTTGGAGGCGATGTTCCCCAGCCGGGGGAGCCGGAGAGGCGGTAGCTCGAGAACGAAGTCGGAGCCCCGGCCGGGCAGCACGCGGGCCGCCAGGGCGCCCACGAGGAAGATGATCCCGATCACCACCAGGAGCCAGATGATCAGAGCGGAGGCCGACAGGGCGCCCAGCAGGCCGAAGATCACCGCGAGCTGGGCCGAGCAGGGGACGCCCACGGCCAGCAGGATCATGACGGTCGCGCGCTCCTTGCGGGTCTCCAGGACCCGGGTGGTCAGGGTGGCCATCGTGTCGCAGCCGAGGCCGAGGACCATCGGCAGGACCGCCTTGCCGTTCAGGCCCATGGTCCGGAAGATCCGGTTCAGCATCACCGCCAGGCGGGGAAGGTAGCCGGAGTCCTCCAGCAGCCCGAAGGCAATGAAGAACGTCGCCACGATCGGCAGGACGATGGCGATGGCGTACGACAGCGCCATGGT
>CBDUYA010000197.1:0-6456 GCA_965371335.1 uncultured bacterium
CAATAAGCCCTTCGGACTTGTAACCGACGTCGACGATCACCTCGTTGCTGCTGACGCGAAGCACGCGCCCGCGGACGACCTCGCCCTCCGCAAGAGTGCGGAGTGACTGATCATACATTTCCAGCAACTCCTGGTACTCGGAGTTGCCTTCTTCCAGATCGACGCCCTCCATCAGTCTGAGGGGTTCAACGCGCTTGGGTTTAGGGGAGCGGGGCATCTTCTGGGGGGGCAATTCAATCTGTCCCGTTACGGGGTCGTCCTTCGTCTTCTGCAAATCCATTCAGTCAACTACCTCCTTCGGTTTATTTTATCGGTACCGCGCTCCTCAGTCGGAACCCGCGGTCGGGGTTTCCCGTGCCGGCCTCCACGGCCGGTGGACGTGGCTGCGATCGACGCCCGCGCCCAAAACCACCTCCCATCCGCCCGGCGGCCTGCTGCCGCCTGATCGGATTGAGCCGGGTCTCTGCCGACCCCCAACGCATGGCCGGGATGTGGCAATGATACGAACCGGCCATCCCCCTGTCAAGAGGAAAAACTTTATTTTCATGAGATTACGCAGTCAGGCGCCGGCAGGCGTCCGGCTCCCGGCAGCTCGCAGGGAATCGTCCAAGGCCTCCAGAAACCGGCGGTTCTCGATCTCCGTCCCGACCGAGACTCTCACCCCGTCGGGGTAGCCATAGGCCCCCATCGGGCGAACGATCACCCCTCTGGAGAGGAGCCTCTGGTAGAGATCGACCCCCGGCAGAGCCGTCCGCACCAGGAGAAAGTTCGTGACCGTGGGGACGAATCCGACCTTGCGGCGGGTCAGTTCGGCCTGCAGCCGCTTCGACTCACGGGCGTTTTCCCGGCGTGAGCGCTCAATGTGCTCCGCATCGTCGAGGGCGGCGAGAGCGGCTGCCTGGGCGACTGCAGACGTATTGAACGGCGAGCGGACCGCCTCGAGAGCACGGATGACCTCGGACGATGTGACGCCGTAGCCGATGCGCAGGCCGGCCAGACCGTGAATCTTGGAGAAGGTCCGCAGCACCACGACGTTCCTGCCCGCCCGGAGGTCATCGAGGCAGTCGGGGTAGTCGGGCGCCTCGACGTACTCGAAATAGGCCTCGTCGACGATCGTCAGCACGTGGCCCGGGACGCGCGAGAAGTAGGCATCGAGGGAGGCGCGGCCGACGTAGGTCCCGGTCGGATTATTCGGATTGCCGATGTAGACGAGAGCGGTCCTTGCGTCACAGGCCTCGGCCATCCCGGCCAGATCGTGGCGATGGTTCTTCTGGGGAACCGAGACGAGGGGCGCCGCCATGGCCCTCACCGCGATGCTGTACATGATGAAGGCCTGCTCTGCGACGACGGCTCCCCTGCCGTCCGCCAGATAAGCCTTGGCGAGGATCTCCAGCAGTTCGGTCGAGCCGTTTCCCAGAATGATCCGCGCCGGAGCGAAGCCAAGCCGTCCCGCGAGGGCGTGGCGAAGATCATGTCCGCTGCCGTCGGGGTAGCGGTTGATCCCCGGGCAGGCTTCGTGCAGGGCGGCAACCGCTTTCGGTGATGGTCCCAGCGGGTTCTCGTTGCTCGCCAGCTTGATGAAGGTGATACCGAGTTCCCGTTCGGCCTCCTCGAGCGGCTTGCCCGGCACGTAGGGCGCGATGCGGCGCAGGTGGTCCGGTATCTCGATCTTCACGAGGGTGCCCCTTTCAGCTGACGGATTTCGCGCGGGGTCAGAGGGCGGAAGGCGCCCGGCTTGAGATTGCGATCGGAGATAGGCCCGATGGCGACCCGCTTCAGCTTCAGCACCGAGTGGCCCAGCCGATCGAAGGTCCGCCGGATCTGGTTCTTCTGTCCCTCGTACAGGGTGAGTTCCAGCCAGCTGTTGTTCCGGGAGGAGATGAGGCGTGCCAGCGCCGGAAGGCTCTTTCTGCCGTCCAGGTAGAGGCCGCGTCGCACCGCCTGCAACGCCGCCTTCGCAACGAGCCCCTTCACTTTGACGCGATAGACCTTGGCGATGTGATTGGAGGGGTGGGTCAGCCGGAAGGCCAGCTCGCCATCGTTGGTGAGAATCAGCAGCCCCTCGCTGTGCCAGTCGAGGCGGCCAACGGGAAACACCCGCTCTTTCACCCCCCGCAGCAGATCGAGGACCGTCGGCCGGCCCTGCGGATCCCGGGAGGTGGTGATGTACCCCTTCGGCTTGTGCAGCAGGTAATAGACGCGGCGCTCTTCGGCCCGCAGGCGGCGCCCGTCGACGCGCACGACGTCCTTCCGGGGGTTGACGCGGGTGCCCAGGGTGACGATGACCTCTCCGTTGACGGCAACCCGGCCCCCCTGGATCAGCCGTTCCGCCTCCCGGCGGGAGGAAACCCCCGCCGCCGCCAGAACCTTCTGCAGACGAACCGCGCTCGCCGGATCAGGAGTCGGCGCTGTCGTCTTCGCGCTGGTTCTCTTCACCATCGACCCCGTCCTCGTAGCGATCGTTGCCCACTGCGCCGTTGCCTTCATCGTGTTCTTCGAACGGCAGGTTGGCGGCTGGTGTGGCGGCGGAGCCGGCTGTGAGGGCGCTCGCCATGTCGCCGAACTCTTCGAGACTGGGAAGATCTTCGAGGGAGTTGAGCCCGAAGTGGGCGAGAAAATCACGGGACGTACCGTACAGGATTGGTTTGCCGACCACCTTCTTGCGCCCCACGACCCGCAGCAGCTTCTTGTCGAGGAGGTTCTGCAGCACGCCGCCCGGGTCGGTGCCGCGCAGCGCGTGAATTTCCGGCGTGGTGATCGGCTGCCGGTAGGCGACGATCGCCAGTGTTTCGAGCGCTGGCCTCGAGAGCCGGCGGCGGTTGCGCGAGCGGAACAGGGCGCGGACCCACTCGCCGAACTCGGCCCGCGTGGTGATGAGGTAGCCGCCAGCCACCTGCTGAATCTGCAGGCCGCGCTCCGCCGTCTCGTAGTCCCGGGTGAGAGAATCGAGTGCTGCGATGAGAACACCCTCGGCAACCTTCGGGAACAGGTCCCGCAGGTCGGCCACGGCCAGCGGCTCCTCGGCGGCAAACACCAGCGCCTCGATGACGGCTTTCAGGCGCCCCTCATCGTCCGGAGCCTGCGGTCGGTTATTCCGCATCGGCACGCTCCTCCTTCTCTGCAGAGGCCGCCGGGGTGGTGGAGTCCCCCACCAGGACAATCAGGATGTCCTTCGGATGGTGGCTCTCGTACGCCCGCACCAGCCGGAGGCGCATAACCTCGAGCAGGGCGAGAAACGTCAGGATGCACGACATGCGGTCCTCGATATCGGTGAACAGATCGCGGAAGCCGATCCCCTGATCGCGGTTGAGACGATCCAGAAGCCAGTCGATGCGCTCCACCAGGGTCATGCGCTCGCGGGTGATGCGCGCCGCCGGCGTCTCGGTGCCGAGTCGCTTCAGGATCGACTGGAAGGCGTTGAGCAGCGCGTAGAGGTCCGCCTCGATCCACTCCTCGCCGGCGAATTCCGCCACCCGTTCCGAGGGACGTGTGAACACCAGCTCCATCTGCGCTTCACGTTCCTGCAACTCCTCGGCGGCGAGGCGCATGCCGTCCCGCCACCCGGGGTCGTCCCCTGCCTCGGCGAGGGGGTCGTCGCCGGCCGTCTCGCCCTCGGAGATCGTGGGAGGCAGGAGGCGTCGTGACTTCAGATGCAGCAGGGTCGCGGCGAGAACCAGATTCTCCCCGGCCGCCTCCAGATCGAGATCAGCAAACAGGCCGAGGTACAGGTCGCACTGGCGGGCGATCTCGTTGATCGACACGCTGGTGATGTCGAGCTCATCGGTTCTCACCAGGTGGAGCAGCACATCGAGCGGGCCCTGGAACGTCTCCAGTTGCACGCGGCAGAGCCCCGGGCGTTCGTGCAGCGGATGGGGTGCGCTGTTCATAGCAGCGACCTCCGGCCGATCTTCATCGCCGAGCGCACCTTGTCCATGGTGTCCCCCGCTATCTTGCCGGCTTTGACGGCGCCGGCATCGAGCATGTCGCGCACGCGCTCACGATCGCCGGCAATGCGCCGCCGGCGGTCCTGAAGCGGCGAGAGCACCGGCTCCAGGTGACCCAGCAGCATCTTCTTACAGTCGACGCAGCCGATCCCGGCGCGGCGACACTCCGTGTTGACCGTTCTCAGCGTTTCTTCGGAGCTGAAGGCCTGGTGGAAATTGTAGACCGGGCAGACATCGGGATTGCCCGGATCGTTGCGTCGCTTGCGCGCCGGATCGGTCACCATGGTCATGATGCTCTTGCGCGTCACCTCGAGATCGTCCCCGAGGTTGACCGCGTTGCCGTAAATCTTGCTCATCTTGCGCCCGTCCGTGCCCGGCAGGCGCGGAAACCTGGTGATCATCGACTGCGGCTCGGGAAATGTCTCACCGTACATCCTGTTGAACCGGCGCACGATCTCCCGTGAAAGCTCAAGATGCGGAAGCTGGTCCTCCCCGACCGGCACTGCCCGGGCGCGATAGAGGAGGATATCGGCCGTCTGCAGAAGAGGGTAGCCGAGAAATCCGTAGGTCGTGAGGTCCCGATCGGTCACCTGCTCCTGCTGCTCCTTGTACGTCGGGACGCGCTCCAGCCAGGCAATGGGGACGATCATCGACAGCAGGACATGCAGCTCCGCGTGCTCCGGCACGTGCGACTGCACGAAGATGGTCGACCGCTCCGGGTCGAGACCGGCCGCGAGCCAGTCGATGGCGAGCTCCATGACGTTCTGATTGACACGCGAGGTGTCCTGATATTCGGTGGTGAGGGCGTGCCAGTCGACGATGACGAAGAAGCAGTCGTGGCTGTCCTGTAGCCTGACCCAGTTTTCGAGTGCCCCGACGAGGTGGCCGACGTGCATCGGCCCGGTGGGGCGGAATCCGGAGAGTACACGCGGCTTCTCGGTCGCGATCATCCTCGTCCTCGTTGTTCCGGGAGGGCCCGGGCCGGCGGATCGATCACTGTGCCGGGACGTTGCGGCGTCAGGTCAGCTGGGCGCCTTGAAAACAAGGGACACCATGCCGAAAGCCACCTTGTCGCCGTTGGCAAGAGGGCTCTGCTGTCCCGAGGTGAGACGTTCGCTGTTGATGTGGGTTCCATTGAGGGCGCCGACCTCCTCGGACAAGAGAAATGTCCCATCCTGAAAGACGATCTTGGCATGCCGGCGCGACACCGATCTGTTGATATCGACCTGGGTGAGATCGATCTCGGGGCGCGTCCCGGTCACCGGATCATAACGTCCGATGATCGCCGCCTCCGAGGTGATCGGAAAGAGGCGCGAGCCGCCCTCCAGAATCAACAGCCCGAGGGCGCCCTTCGGGATCTCCACTTCCTCGAGCGGTTGCGGAGCCGCGTCGACGCCGGCGCTCGGAGCTGAATCGGGAGCGGGTGGCGGTGCCTCGGTGGGCCGATCGATGTCGACCACCGTCACCGCCGCAGCGCCGCTCTCGCCCGGTACAGCGCTCATGAACGTCTCGATCTTATGGTTCGCTTCCTGCAGGCGGTTACTCAGCTTGCGAAGCATGCGCACCGCGATTTCGATGTTGGCCCGGATCATGCGGTCGAACGTCGTACTGTTGATCTCGATGAGCTCGACGTTCTCCAGCGCCTCGGCCGAGGTCGATCGCGGAAGCCCTTCGAGCACGGCGATTTCGCCGAAAAAGTCCCCCTTCTCCATCACCGAGAGCTCCTGCTTGACCCCCTCGACCTCGCGGTAGATACGCACCGTGCCCGACTGGACGACGTACATCTCGCTGCCGAGGTCGCCCTCGACGAAGATCGCCTCACCCTGTTTCCGGTGGATTGTCAGATCCTTGAACGGCGCGCCCGCCATGTTGCTATTCCTTGTGCCTCAAAGGACTTAGATACACGTAAACGCGGGGATGATAATGGAACGTCCGGAGCGTTGTCAATCGAACCCGGGGCTCTGCACAGCGACGCCATTCCGCCGCAGGCCAGGCTGGGAGCGGCTTCCTGGATGATGACTCAGATCCCGGCGCGGACGATCGCCTGGTAGGTGCGGTGAATCGCGGTCGCGTGACGACGGTAGGTCTCCAGGAGCTTGCGGCCGGCGCCCGGATCATGACTTGCGGAGGGATCGAGACCTTCGGCCAGCTCGCGGCGCCGTCCCTCGTCAGCCGGCAGGTTCTTGAGCGGTGGATGGTGGATCAGCCGCATTTCGTGATCGAGGGCACGCAGGAAGAGGTAACCCTCGTACAGTGTGCTCATCTTTCCCTCGTCGAGCGCTCCCCGCTTGGTGAGGGTGGTGAGCAGCCTCAGAGTGTCCTTGTCGTCGGGGTTGGCGATTCCGTGGCTCAGCTGGAGGTACTCGATCAGGAAGTGGATGTCGAGCAGACCGCCGTCACCCTGCTTGATGTCCGGCCGCCGGCTGTCCCGTCCGGCGGCGTCGGCGAGGCGACGACGCCTCTCGAGAATGTCCCCGGCCAGCTGCCCGGCGCCGAGGGATCGCGCCCGGTT
>CBDUYA010000198.1:0-6416 GCA_965371335.1 uncultured bacterium
GATCGCCCCCTTCTCATCTGTTGCCGTCGTCCCCGAGACATGCACCTGCGCCCCGACCCGCACGGCCCGCGAGTATCCGACCACCGGCTCCCACCGGGTCCCGCTGCTGATGTTGCGCCGCTCCATCCGGCCTCCTCCTGTCAGCCGGCGCTGTCCGGCTCGAAACGACCGCCGAGGTACGCCGCCAGGAACCTCTCCGCCATGGCGTAGAAGCGGAGGCGGTTCTCCGGCCGCGCGAACCCGTGCCCCTCGTCGGCGAACTCGACAAACTCCACCCTCTTGCCGGCCTGCTGCAGGGCGTCGCGAATCTGCAGGCTCTCCTCCCGTTTGACCCGCGGGTCGTTCCTGCCCTGGGCGATCAACAACGGGACCTTGATACGATCGACATGGAATAACGGCGAGCGCTCCTGCAGAAACGCCTCGTCCGTGACCGGATCGCCGACCCGGCGCCGCAGGATCGCTGCGAACGGCTTCCAGTAGGGAGGAATGGTGTTCATCCAGGTGATCAGGCTGGAGGGGCCGACGATGTCGACCCCGCAGGCGAACAGCTCGGGGGTTTTTGTCAGCCCGGAGAGAACCGCGTAGCCGCCGTACGATCCCCCGTAGATGGCGACCCGCGCCGGATCGGCGGTCCCCCGCGCCACCAGCCAGGTGACGGCATCGGTGAGGTCGTCCTGCATCCTGCCTCCCCACTCCCGATCGGCGGCGTTGATGTGATTCTTTCCGTAGCCGGTCGAGCCACGATAGTTCACCTGCAGACAGCCGTAGCCGCGGTTCGCCAGCCACTGCGCTTCCGGATCGTACCCCCAGGTGTCGCGCGCCCACGGCCCGCCATGCACGTTGAGCACGACCGGCAGGCCTCGCGCTTCGACCCCGGGCGGCAGGGTGAGATAGGCGTGCAGCGTCAGTCCGTCGCGCGCCCGGATGGTCACCGGCTCCATCGGCGCCAGCTCCATCCCCTCCAGCTCCGGACGGGCGGAAAACATGAACGTGCCCCTGCGGGCGGCACGATCCCAGGCGTAGTAGACGGTGGGGCCGAGATCCTGCTCGTAGGCGACCAGCCAGGTGGTGTCGGCCTGGTCCCGATCGACCACGATGAAGTCCCCGTGGTGCAGCTCTTCGAGCGCCGCGAAGTCGTCTTCGATCGCCGGGTCGATGACCTGCCAGCGGGTGCGCGTCCGCTTGAAGGCGACCGCCTGCACCTGGTAGGTCGTCGGGTGGATGAGGGTGCCGGCGAGGTCCGACTCCGGGTCGGAGGCGAGCGTCTCCTGCCGCCCGCTGTCAGGATCGAGCAGACGCAGTTCGGAGGTATTCGAGCCGGTGCTGCTCGCCAGATAGATGCGCTGCCCGTCTGGAGCGAACGACAGCGTCCCGGTGCTGAAGGAATCCTCCGCGCCCCAGGTGAAGATCTCCCGCCACTCCTCATCCGGCGAGGCGCGATGCAGCAGCCTGAAGCCTCCGTCCGGCGTTGGGACCTCCGCGACCCGGACGCGCAGGTCGTGATCGGCCATCCAGCCGATGCCGCCGAGGTCGTTGCGCGCGGCCAGAGAGCGTTTTCCGGTCATGAGGTCAATGTCGTAGACGTCGTGCAGCATCGGATCCCGATCGTTCAGCCCGACGAGGACCCGATCCGGGAACTTGTGATCGGCGGCGATGACCTGCGCCTTGACCCCTTCGTACGGTGTGAGGTCGACCACCTCTCCCCCTTCGGCGGGCACCGCATGGAGGTGATGGTTCTCGTCGCCATCGCGGTCCTGCACGTAGAGGACCTGACGATTGTTGTGGGCCCAGAAATAGGCCTGGATGCCGCGCCCCCCGTCACGGGTCAACGGCCTGTCGTCATCACGCCCGACGGTCCGGATCCAGACGTTCAGCACGCCGTCGACCGGCGCCAGCCAGGTGAGCCGTTGCCCGTCCGGTGAAAGGCGGGGAGCAATCTTGCTCGGGTTACCGAACAGCGTTTCTCGAGGAATCAGCGGGACCACGCGTTTCTCCTGTCGTTGGCGATCGTGCCCGGAAGACAGCCGCCGGACCCGCCGGGCGCATTCATGCGGAGCGGCCGGCCGTGGGCTTGATCCCCTCGGCCCAGAAGGTACAGTACCAAAGCGCCGCCTCGGGGCGCCGTCCCCACGCTTCGAGCGCCGCGACACCGGCATCAAAGCGCGCTTCATCGAGACCGCCCTGCGTCACGATGGCCTGTCGCGCTCCGACCAGGATGCCGACAAAATTGTCGCACAGCGCGCCGAACTCCGGGCTGCCGGCGCAGCCGCCGAAGAAGTTCCAGTGATTGCGGGCCGGCCGCGCGCCCGCCTCGTGCAGCATCGCCACCAGACGGCGGCCGACGAACGGATCGCGTCCCGATTCGGAGTAGGCGCGGGTGTAGGCGTTCCAGAGCGGCTCCACATCCGGCGCCTCCGGCCACAGGCGGAGCAGCTCGTGATCATCATCCTCGAGAACGATCCGTCCTCCCGGCAGGGCGGCGCGCACCATGGCTCGCACCACCGCCTCCGGATCGGCAACGTGCTCGAGAAGAAACCGGGCGTGAACGAGGTCGAAGGACCCCCACTCGTCGTCGGCCAGCGGCAGCTGCGGGGCCCCGCCGCGGCGCAGCTCGACCAGCCCCTCATCCCCTGCTTCCGCCACCTGGCGGTGCGCCTCGGTCAGCTGCTCGTCGCTTCGCTCGATGCCGATCACCGTGCCCTGCGGGCCGGCGGCGCGGGCCATCGCCCGGCTGAGCTGCGCCAGACCGCAGCCGAGATCGAGGATGCGCTCGCCGCCGCGCAGCGCCAGGCACTCCAGCGAGCGGTGGTTGAGCAACCGGTTGAGCGTCGACAGGCGGCGCTGCTCGGCTGGATCGGTGCCGTGCAGGTAGTCGGAATCGGAAGGCGTCACTCGATTACTATATAGAAATGCTCTACAGCCGTGTTGATCGATACCGGTCCGCTGGCAGTCCCCCCGCGACAGTCCCGGGGTGGGCGGTGATGGTCGTCGCGGCACTTCTGCCCCCGTGGCTGCTGCGCGCGGCGCTGGTTGCAGGCTCCGGCATACGGCCCGGCGCGGCCGATTTGCGCGGCCTGCTGGCGGACGCCGGCATCGGGCTGCTGGTGGCGGCGGCACTGCTGATCGTGGCGCGCTACGGACGATGGCCGGCGCTGTTGCTCATCTCCATCTGGTCGATTCTCTGCTATGGCAACTACGAGCATGTCAGGGTCCTCGGCGGCAACGCGGCCCTCGTCTACGCCGAATACCTCGTCGATCCGACATTTCTCTTCGGCTCGGCACTGAGCGCCTCGGCGCCGTTTCTGCTCGTGGCAACGATCGCGATCCCACTCCTTCTTACCTGGTTCGGGTCGGCGCCCGGCGGCGCGCGTCCCGGTCCGCTCATCCTTGCGGCGGCGGCGACCATCGCGCTCCTGCTGCGCGCCCTGTGGCCGGCGCCGCCGGCGGCCCTCCCCTGGCGGCAGGACAACTTCGTGTGGGACAGCCTGCGATCGCCGCTCGTCGCGCTCCGCGGAGAGAGGGCCGGCGATCCGCGCGTCGCGGCCGGCGATCTGAATGGAACACCGCTGATCCCGCTGGGGCACCGGGAGCGCAACATCCTGCTGATCATCCTCGAGGGGCTGTCGGGCGCCTACGTCGATGCCCCCGCCGCCGCCAACGGCCGCGCGCCGGCCTACGATCTCCCGCACCTGAACCGGCTGGCGGAGGACAATATCCACGCCAGCACCTTCATCACCATGCAGCGCCAGACGAACCGGGGCGAATACGCCCTCCTTTGCGGCGACTACCCAAAGCTCCTGTCGGAACAGCCGAAGATGTCGGATCTCATCGCTCTGCCGGAGGCGCGCTGCCTGCCGGCGGCGCTGCGCGAGGGGGGCTACGCGACCACCTACCTGCAGGCAGCTCCGCTGTCGTTCATGATGAAGGACCGCTTCCTGCCGCGCATCGGCTACGAGCGCGTGCTCGGAGAGGAAGCGTTCGATCGCGCCCGCGCGCGCAACCGCTGGGGCGTCGACGATCGCACGCTGTTCGACCGTGCGCTGGAGATGGTGGAGGAGTTGCGCGCCGGCGGGCGGCCCTGGTTCCTCACCCTGCTGACGGTCGGCACCCACCACCCGTTCAACATACCGGCCGGTTACACGGGGGCGGCCGGGACGAGCGACGCGGAGCGCGCTTTCACCTATCAGGACGAGGCGGTCGGGGCCTTCATGGCGGCGCTGCACGACTCCCAGGCGCTCGAAGAAACGCTGGTGCTCATCGTCTCCGACGAGTCGGCAGGCGTGGCGCGCGGGGTCGACGATCTCACGCGTCTCCTGTCGCAGGCGTGGGGATACCTCGCCGCGATCACGCCGTCGGGAGAACGGCTGCGTCTCGAATCACCGATCCTGCAGGCCGATATTCCCCTGTCGGTGCTCGATTACCTCGGCCTGGGCGACCGCTCCGCGGGCTTCGCCGGTCGGAGCCTGTTCCGGCATTACGCCGCACCCCGCCCGTTCGCGTTCGGCAACACCTTTCTTCGTTCGGTCGGGTTGTTCAACGGCTCCCGCCGACTCGTCGTGTGCCGCGAGGATCTCACCGGCTGCCTGGCGTACCGGACCGCCGAAGGGCGGCCCTTCGCTCCCGGCATCGAGACGATTGGCCCGGCTGCGGGGGCCGATGTCGGGTTCCTGCGCGGGCTGATCGCGCGCAGCCGCATCGCCCCACCCGCCGGAACGCCAGCACTCGCGGCCGGGACGCCGTCGACCGGCACCACCTGGACTCTCATAACAGCACCGCGCTTCGCCGTTCGCGAGGATCTCTACGGGCCGCAGCTGGTCTCCGGCGGGCAGGGCCTGGCGATCGCCGCCTCGACCCGGATAGAGATCGACCTCGACATCACCGTGGCCGGTGGCGAAGGGCAGGTCGTCCTGATGCACAAGCTTGCGGGGGACAGCCGGAGACGCCGGACGCTTCATCAGGAAGAAACCCCGCTGCTGCAACCGGGAGACCGTTTCCGCCTGCGCTACCACTACACCACCGAAATCGATCTGTCGCCGGTCGACTGCGATCTGTTCGTGACCCTGATCGAGGGACACGATCTTGCCCTCGAGATCGGGCGGGCAACGCTGCGGACCACGCCGGCGCCCCAGGCGGGCGATGACGCCGCTCCGTTCGAGCTCGTTTGGCGCGAGATCACCTCTTCCAGATAAGTGTCCGGATCCGGGACGGACGGTCCCGTCGACGCACACCGGCAGGGCGGCGAGTCGCCATATTGATCGTCAGAACATCCTGATTTACATCGGGTTACCGCCACGCCGGCCGGTGGTACGGTTCTTGTTCTAGAGTGTGCCGGAGGCGGGGGATGAGCATGGACATTCCACGGCAATCGATGGCGGGGCGGCGGCGCAATCGCCGCATTCTGATCGCGCTCGGGGGGATCGCCGCTCTCGTTCTGATCACCGTCGGCCTGTCGCGGCTGGAGCCGGCGGCGCCGCGCGTCGATCGGGCAACCGTCTGGGTCGACACCGTGAAGCGGGGCTCGATGCTGCGCCAGGTGCGCGGTTCGGGGACGCTGGTGCCGGAGGAGATCCGCTGGATCCCGGCGCTGACCGACGGCCGGGTGGAGCGGATCCGCACCCTGCCGGGGACGGTGGTCGAGGCCGACACGATCATCCTCGATCTGAGCAATCCCGAGCTCGAGGTCTCCGTGCGCGAGGCCGCCTCGGAGCTGCAGGCGGCCGAAGCGGAGCGGGTCAATCTCAAGGTGCAGTTGCAGAGCCAGCTCCTGACCCAGCAGGCGGCGACCGCTTCGGTGGAGGCGGAGCACCGCCAGGCGGTGTTGCAGGCCGACGCCGACCGGGAGTTGTCGGAGGCCGGCCTGATCGCCAACATCACTTTGAAGATCTCCGCGGTGCGGGTCGGGGCGCTGGAGACGCGCGCCCGCATCGAACGGGAGCGACTCGAGATCAGCTCGCAGGCGGCGGATGCGCAGCTCGCCGTGCAGCAGGCGCGCGTCGACCGGCTGCGGGCCACCTGGCAGCTGCGCCGCGACCAGGTCGACGATCTCAAGGTGCGCGCCGGCGTCGCCGGGGTGCTGCAGAGGGTGCCGGTGCAGGTCGGCGAGCAGGTCTCGCCCGGGACCAAGCTCGCGCGGGTCGCCGGGCCGGGCCGGCTGAAAGCCGAGGTGCGTATCGCCGAGACGCAGGCCCGCGACATCGTCATCGGCCAGCCGGCCTCGATCGACACCCGCAACGGCATCATCACCGGAAAGGTGTCGCGCATTGATCCGGCGGTGCGAAACGGCACGGTCACTGTCGATGTGGCGCTGATCGGCGCTCTTCCGAAGGGGGCGCGACCCGATCTGAGCATCGACGGCACCATCGAGCTGGAGCGGCTAGAAATGATCCTGTATGTCGGGCGTCCGGCGTTCGGCCAGG
>CBDUYA010000199.1:0-6388 GCA_965371335.1 uncultured bacterium
GCCCGTGGCAGGTAGACATTGCAGTGATCCATCTCGCCCCCGTAGACGTGCAGGGTGATCGAGGTGCGGTCGGGGAGCGGATTGCCGATCACGTGGTATTCGAATGGGGGAATGAGACAGCCGGCGTCTCCGACGCCGGCGCGCACTTTCTGCTGCGCCGCAAAGCGGCAGCCGTCGTCACCTCGCTCGACCATGTCGTACTGGGTGACGTCGAGGATGCCCTGCACGACGCACTCGACGCACCAGACGCCGGCATGATCGTGCAGCTCGGTGTGCTGGCCGGGTCCCCAGATCATCGCCACCACGGTATAGCCCCGTTCGGCGTCGCGATGGATGAGGCGGCGGGCGTACGAGCCGGCCCGCGGAGCCGCTATTTCGTCCGGCAGGCGAAGCGCGTTGCGGCAGACGAGGTCGCTCAGGGTCTCCTTGACCCGGCGGGTGATGCGGGACAGGTCGTCCATCCGCACGGCATCATTCAACCTGTCGATCAGCAAGTCGATGCCGGAGGCGCCGTCCCGCAGCGGAGTTTGCATCTGCCGTCTCCTTCCCCACGCGTCGTTGCGCGAGCCATGATTATACCTCCCGTCCGGTCTTCTGACCCCAGGGAGTCTGATCGGATGAGTCTTCTGTGGCAGAATCATGGTCTGCGGGGAAGCTTTTCCCGCCAACTACGGCTGCAGGAGGAACTCATGGCGTTCGTCGTCACCAACCGTATCCCGGTCGCCCGGGATCACGAGAAGGATTTCGAGGACCGGTTTCGGAAACGGGCTCACCTCATCGATCAGTCTCCGGGATTCATCAAGAACCAGGTGCTGCGCCCGATCCAGCGGCGGTTCAATCACCAGACCGGAGCGTGGGACGAGACCACCGAGCAGGGCTACTATCTCGTCCAGACCTATTGGGAGAGCGAACAGGCCTTCTGGGACTGGACGCAGAGCGAGTCGTTTCGCATCGCCCACAGCAACCGCCCGCCGGCCGAGATGTTCGCCGGACCGAGCGCGCTGGAAATTCACCGGGTCATTCTCAGCACCGATCGCCGGGAGGCGCCGGAAGGGGGTTAGTCCGCGAGGACGCTGTGCGCGGCGCCGCCGCGATGGTACTCTGGTCATCAACAAGGAGGACCGATCCTGGAGCATCTCCTCGGAGTTCTCGTCGGGCTCGGCCTGAGCGCCGCGTGCGGGTTCCGTGTCTTCGTGCCGCTGCTGGTCATCAGTGTCGCGGCGCGGAGCGGCCATCTGGCGCTGGCGCCACAATTCGAGTGGATCGGTGCCTCTCTTGCCCTGGCCGCCTTCGGCATCGCGACGCTGCTCGAGGTGACGGCTTACTACGTGCCGTGGCTCGACAATCTGCTCGACATGGCTGCCATGCCGGCGGCGGTGATTGCCGGAATCGTGGTGAGCGCCTCGGTGATCGTCGACATCGATCCGTTCCTGAAGTGGACCCTCGCGGTGATTGCGGGCGGGGGAGTGGCCGGCGGGGTGCAGTTGCTGACCATGGGGACGCGTCACGTCTCGGCCGTCACCACCGCCGGGGTGGCCAATCCCGTCGTCTCGACGGTCGAGCTGGGGAGCTCGATCTTCCTTTCCGCTCTGTCGCTGTTCGCGCCTCTTCTGGTGCTGTTTGCCGTCGTGACGTTCGCGATCTTCGCTCTCAACCGGCGACGGCAGGGGCGGGCGCCGGCCTAGGCGCCGGCCTGATCATGATTCGTCGTCGACACTCCTGGGGCGGGATTCGTACGAGGCCTTGAAAATCGACGAGAAGTCGCCCTCCATGATGTCGCGGGGCATCGATTCCCGATCGAGGATGATCTTGTTGCGCGACACCTGTTTGGCGCGATAGAGGGCGTTGTCGGCCGCCTTGAGGAGATCGGCGACGTTGCGCAGCGAGCGATTGGCGGGGACCGCGGCAATGCCGGCGCTTACAGTGATGCGGACGAGAAACTCCTTGTAACGGTAAACGTGCTCCTCGGCCGCCTTGCGCACGCGTTCGGCCACGATGGCGGCACGGATGCCGTCGGTGTTCGGCAGGATCATCAGGAACTCTTCCCCGCCGAACCGCCCGACGATGTCGATCTCCCGGGCGTTGGCCGTTGCCAGCTTGCCGAAATCCGCCAGCACCACGTCGCCGCAGGCATGGCCGTACTTGTCATTCACCTGCTTGAAGTGGTCCAGATCGAGCATCATCACCGACAGCGGAGTGTCGTAACGCCGCGCGCGTTTGAACTCCTCCATCAGCCGCCGCTTCAGGTAGCGATCGTTGAGGAGGTTGGTGCGTTCGTCGGTCACCGACAGCTTGAGCAGCTTCTCGTTTGCCTCCCGCAGCTGCCGGTTGGCCCGTTCCAGAGAGGTGTAGAGGTAGCGCTTCTTGAGGGAGGAGCGCAGCACGGCGTCCAGCTCGTCGAAATGGAACGGCTTGACGATGAAATCGTCCGCCCCGCTGCGCAGAGCTTCGACCTTGCTCTTGACGTCGCGCTTGACGGTCATCACGACGAGCGGAATGGTTGACATCACCCGGTCTTTCTTGACCGTGCGGATCACCCCGATGCCGTCCGGGGGCGGAATGATCAGGTCGAGAAGGACGAGGTCGGGGCGATCGGCCTCGATCCGCTGCAACGCCTCGGTCCCGCTGCGGGCGCTGAGGGCGTCGTACCCTTCCATCGACAGCCAGCGCATGAGCAGATCGAGACTGTCCGCATCGTCGTCGACCACCAGCACACGAAATCTTCGGGTGGGAGGCGCCGGCGGTCTGGATGAAATCCCCTGTGGCCGTGCTTCCATAGGTGCCCCCGGGCGCACGGAGGTTTCTCTCCCCCGGGCGGCTGACTCACTTATACCACCGTCAAAGGGGGTCGGCAACGGCTAATCCGCGTCTATCAAGGGTTTCCGGGGATCGGCGTCAGAAGTCCGACGGTGGTGTCAAGGATCGGGTTGCGAGCCATCCGCCGGGGCGCCCCACGAGCTGAAATAGTCGGCGTCCTCCAGATATGCGTCGTAGACCGCCTGATTGTCGACCTGGATGACGTTGACCCCGCCGAGAATCGGGATCCATTCGGGCTTCGGGATGTCCGGCAGGAGGGTCATCATGGCGCAGTCGTACTGGCCCAGTTGCCAGGCGCTTTCGGTCGAGAACAGGAAGCCGAACAACCCCTTGGCCTGAGCCAGGTTGGGAGCACCGCGCATCAGCGCGGCGACCCAGGGCGGCACGGCGGCGCCTAGGGAGAGCCGGTCGGGGAAGAAGATGTGCACCGGCTCGTTGCGGCGCCTGGCGCAGATCGCCTGATCGAGGTCGATGATCCCCCACAGCGATTCTCCCGAGGTGACCGCCGTCAGCACCGCCGCATCGTTGTCGACGATGCGGTTGCCGGAGGCGGCCACCGTATCGAAGAACTGACGGCCCCGCTCCGGACCCCACAGCGAAAAAAGCACCGCGGCCTGAAACGCCGGCGTTCCGCGGGCGATCCTGGCGATGACCCCCTTCCCGCCCCATGGCAGGCGATTGAAATCTTCTATGGAACGGGGCGCCTGGCTTCGTTCCACGAGCTGGTCGTTGTAGATGATGACCCGCGGGTTGACGGCGAATCCGGTCCAGTGGAAACCGGGATCGTGATACTGGCCCGGGATGGTGCGGGCGGCGACCGTTCGGAAGACCGCCGTGCGCCCGGCCCGCTGCAACGCGATCGCGGTCAGCGGTGAGGTTCCCCAGAAGAGATCGACCCGCCGCGCCGCTGTCTCGGCCATCAGGATGTCGTAGAAGTGATCCCCGAGCTCGTCGCGATAGACCGCGGCGACGTCGATGCCCGACTGCTCCTCGAACAACTTCAGGAGCGGGCGGGCGGATCGCCGGGGCGCCTCGACGTACACCACCACGCTCCCTTCGGCCGGCACGACAATCGATTCCTCCTCGGGTAGCGGGGGGCCGGGAGCGGAACAGGCGACGATCCCGAAGAGAACGAGCAGCGCGCCAAGCGCGGCCGGACGAAGGAGGGGGGAGGCCACGGCATCGATGCCGGACGACCATCCTGTTGCGCTGGAAGATTTCGGGCGCAGTATCACACGCACTCCAGAGGTAGGCGACTATAGCCGCCCGCTTCAGGCAGTTCAAGTGGCTCACCGTCCGCCGGCGCCGGCGAAATCATTTGGGCGTGTCGACCGCTTGCACTAGAATATCCCGCCATGGGTGCTGGCGACGCATTGAAGAGAGGGCTGGTCCGGCGGTTGAGATTCCGGACCATCGGTCCGGACGAGGCCGCGCCGGCGGCGGCGTCGACCTGTCCTGCCGCCGGCCGCCCCGCTGTCGTGCGCTGTACCTACCGCCCGCCCGATGCCGATTTCTACTGCTGGAAGTACGGGGTCTGGTACAACCTGATGGATTGCTGTTACCGGCACTCGTGCGGGACCTACGCCGGCTGCATCGGCTGCGGTCAGGGGGAGAACAATCTCCGCCAGAACAGGGTCCGATTCCGCGCCGTGTATCTCCACAAATCGTCCCCCTTCGCCCGCTGAGCCGGTGCCCGACCGGGATGATGCTCCGTCGCCGGCCCGATTCGCGGCGATCGCGCGTGTATAATACCGGGCCGCAGCGAACCACCTGAGGGCGTGCGGCGGCGGAGGTAAGCGCTGGACCTGATCATCGCCAACGGGGAGATCATCGACGGCTCGGGCGGTCAGCGCTTCCGGGCCGATGTCGGCCTCGTCGGAGACCGGATCGCGGCGATCGCGCCCCGTCTCGAGGTGAGCGCGGCGGCGCGCATCGACGCCGGTGGCCGCGTCGTGGCTCCTGGCTTCATCGATCTTCACTCCCATTCCGACCTCTGTCTGACTCTTCCGCTGCGGCGGCAGGCCGAGCTTCTCGAAGGGCGCGTGCGGCAGGGGATCACCACCGAATTGATGGGGAACTGCGGGATCGGCTGCGTTCCGCTCTCCGACGGGTGCCGCCCCGAACTGCAGAGAATCTGCGGATTCATCGCCCCCGACGGAATCGACTGGTCGTGGGGATCTATGGCCAGCTACCTCGATCATCTCGAAACGAACGGAGTGCTGCTGAATGTCGGCACTCTCGTCGCGCATGGGCCGGCGCGAGCTCACGCTATGGGGATGGGCGCGGGACGTCCGACACCGGCGCAGCAGAAGGCGATCGACACGCAGGTCCGTAAGGCGGTCGAGGAAGGCGCGTTCGGCGTGTCGTTCGGATTGATCTACCCGCCCGGTCAGTTCGCGGACACCGACGAGCTGGTGGCAGTGACCCGCGCCGCGGCGTCGGCGTCGGGATTCGCGGCGTTCCATCAACGCGG
This sequence comes from uncultured bacterium, assembly GCA_965371335.1. Taxonomy (GTDB): domain Bacteria; phylum Acidobacteriota; class Polarisedimenticolia; order Gp22-AA2; family Gp22-AA2; genus CBDUYA01. Next base: position 5,291 of record CBDUYA010000199.1, read on the forward strand.
TAGCAGCCTCGACACGCTCGAGCCGGCCGTGCGGGAGATCCTCGAGGTGGGGCGGCAGGCGGGAGCGTCGGTGCACCACTCGCACGTCGAGACGGTCGGTCCGCGCGCCTGGTCCGGGACGGAGCAGGTGCTGCGGATGCATGCAGGGGCGCGCCGGTCCGGCATCGATCTGAGCGGCGATGTCATTCCGTATACGGCGGTCTGCACCACCATGCTGGCTCTCTATCCTCCCTGGTCGCTTGACGGTGGCGTGGCGCCGTTTCTCGATCGGCTGCGCGACCCGCAGATGCGCCGCCGGATGAAGGAGGAGGTGGCTGAATCGGTGCCCGAGTGGCCGCCGTGGGAGGACGCGGGGCGCTGGACGATGAACATCGCACGCGAGTGCGGCTGGGAGAGAATTCGCCTGGCCCATGTCGATGGCGCCGCCAACAAGCGCTTCGAACAGATGACCATCGCCGCGATCGGCCGGGCGCGGGATCGCGATCCGTTCGATGCCCTGTCCGATCTGCTGCTGGAGGAGGGGGGGATCGCCACGCAGCTGATCTTCGGGATTTCGGGCGACGATCGTCAGGACGACGACCTGGTGCCGTTCGTGCAGAGCGTCGATCTTTCGTTCGTCACCGACGCATGGGAGATCGGCAAGGGGTTCCCGCACCCGGGCGCCTACGGCGCGTTTCCCCGGGTGCTTCGGCACTACGTGCGGGAGAGGCGGTTGCTCTCTCTGGAAGAGGCGATCCGCCGGATGACCTCGCTCCCGGCAGCCCGCCTGGGCTTGCGGGATCGGGGCAGGGTGCGTGAAGGGTACAGGGCGGACCTGCTGGTGATTGATGCCGAACGTGTCGGGGAGCGATCATCCTTCAGGGAACCGCGGCTGCCGGCAGAGGGGATCGAGGAGGTCCTGATCAACGGCGTCAGGTTGATCGGAGAGGGCCGGTTCACGCCGGCACCTGCAGGCCGCGTGCTGCGGCGGGGCGCTTGATGCGGAGACATTCGATGCAGGAGCAGACGAGCGTGGGTGGAGAAAGGCAACAGTCTCTCTGGATCCTCACGGCACTGACCGTGGCGATCGGAGCGGTGCTGGTTGTGGCGGGCGAGTTC
>CBDUYA010000200.1:0-6386 GCA_965371335.1 uncultured bacterium
CTTCGCCTCGCAAGCCCCATGCGCGCGACCTCACGAAATACTCGGACAGGCTCCTGCCCGGAAACCGCGTCGGGGTGCGCTCGCAACGCCGGAGGGACGACGCTCAGAGCAGCTGCGGCGTGGGGGACGGAGCGCCCGGCGACGGCGGAGCGGGCGGCGCGACCGGGGCCGCCGCACCCGGCGAGCGGCGTTGCTGCCATTGGTCGGAGATGCAGAGCACGATGGCGCCGAGGCCGACGAACAGAGTGGCCCACCAGGCAAGCGTGCCGAGATAGGGAATCAGGAAGGCCAGGTAGAGCGCCGTGATGCCGACCAGAAACGCGGGGTAGGGCGATCTGCGGGGGCGGCCGAGACGGGCGAGAATCCAGTCGCCGATCCAGATCGCCACCGGGACCTTTGCCAGGTAGACCAGGAGGCCGAAGATCATGCCGGCGATGAACACCAGCGGGATGGTGATGATCAGGACGCAGGCCAGGCAGCCGGCGACCGGCACGACCACGAGGGTGATGAACCCGATCCCGGCGCTGCGCAGGCCGTCACCGCCGACGCGCGCCACGATGGCGGGCGTCTGCCGCGAGAAGATCGCCACCGCCGCCAGGCCGACGATGAGCGCGGTGAGCAGGTAGAACACCCAGCTGCCGCCGAGATCGATGTCGGCCTTGACCTTGTGCCCCGGCCGGTCCCAGTCGATCGTGCCACTGACGATCCCTGCGTCGTCCAGATCGAGCTCGTTGCGGGAGATGTAACCCAGGCTGCCGCCGATCCGCGCCTCGGGATCGATCTCGATGATGTCGGCCTCCAGCTCGACGTCCCCGCCGACCAGCCCGCTCAATTCGATGATTCCGCCGGTCGCCTTGACGTCACCTCCGATTGAGCCTGCGATGGTGACGTCGGCGCCGCCCGCCTTGAGGCTGCCGGTGATGACTGCGCCCGGAGCGATCTCGACCGACTGGCCGAAGGCCTGGAGATCGCCTTCCACCATCCCGGTCACGCGGATCGCCTGGGCATAGAAACGTGCCGCCTCCTTTACCTCGCCGTTAAGCGTGACCTCCTGCGCCCAGGCGTTGACCGCACCGTCGACCACGCCGTTGATCTCAAGGGCCTGGCCGAAAACCCACAGGTCGCCGTCCTGCCGGCCGTCGATCCGGATGGTCCCGGAGAAGAGCCAGAGGGTCCCTTCGTTGATCTCCCCTTCCTCCAGCTCGTAGCTGACGCCGGCGCCCGATCCGGCGTAAGCCGGAACCGCCAGCAGGGCGAGGGCGGTCATCGCCTGGATCAGCGATCGTCGGATGATCGGCAAGATGAAGGGGGTTCCGGACATCAGATCGTCCTCCCTATGTGGAGTGATACGGCAGCGGTGGCGAAGGAGCAAGCCGATAACCGCCAGCGGTCGAAAGGGCCGGATCAACGGCCGGCAGCGGCCGATGAGCGGCGGCCCGATCCGGCCTTGCCATCATCACCATGGGATGATCTCGCGCAGCAGACGCGCCTGGCGGCGGGACAGCGGCACGACGCTGCCGGCCTCGTCCCGCATCACGATGCGGTGCGCTCCCCCCTCGCCGGGCAGGATCTCGCCGATCGACGAGAGGTTCACCAGGTAGCCACGGTGGGCCCGGAAGAACCTCCTCCCCAGCAGCGCCTCCAGATCCCCGAGGGTGCGCTCAACCAGCAGGCGCGCATCCGCCGTGCGCGCGAACACGATCGTCTCCTCCGCTTCGAACCAGAGAATCTCCCCCGGGTCGAGCAGCACCACCCGGTTGGCGCGGCGCGCCGGGATCCGGACCGGCGGCTCGCCGGCAGGAGGGGCGCCCTCCTCGGCGCCGCGCGGGAGTCCGGCGCGGATCTCCTCGAGCAGCCGGACGATCTCGCCTCCTGGCGGCGGCCCGCTGCGCACCGCCTCCCGGGCCCGCTGCAGGGCGGCGGCGAAGCGCGTGCGGTTGAACGGCTTGAGCAGGTAATCGAGCGAGTTCACCTCGAACGCCGGAACGGCGTACTGATCGTACGCCGTGGTGAAGATGACGCGGGGCTGATGGCGGATACGGCGCAGCACCTCGAAGCCGTCCCCCTCCGGCATGCGGACGTCGAGGAAGCAGAGGTCGGGCTTCTCCCGCTCGATCACCGTCACCGCGCCGCCCGCATCGGCCGCCTCGCCGACAAGGGTGAAATCGGCGTGCTCGGCGAGCAGCCTCTTCAGTCGATCGCGCGCCGGCTTCTCGTCGTCCACCACGACGACCCTGATGGTCATGACGGCTGCTCCGCCGCCGGACCGGCGGCGAGCGGCGCGGCGGACGGAGGCGCCTCGTCGACCGGCGGGGCGGCCGCGGTCACCGGCAGGCGCAGCCGTACGACGGCGCCGCGGCCGGTGGCGACCGCGAGGAGCCTGATCGAGCCCCGTTCCCGGTACATGGTCTCGAGGCGCTGACGGACGTTGCCGAGACCATGCCCTTCCCGGATCGGATCGGCGTCGCCGGGCGGCGGGCCTACGCCGTCGTCTCCCACTTCGACCAGCAGGGCATCGCCCTCCACGCGGGCCGCAATGCGGATCGTGCCGCCCCGCTTGAGAGGGGCGATACCGTGCGCCACGGCGTTCTCCACCAGCGGCTGCAGGATCAGCCCCGGCACCGGAACGGTGAGAGCCGCCGGCTCCACCTCGCGCACCACCCGCAGGCGATCGCCGAATCGCGCCTGCTCGATCGTCAGGTACGACTGCACGAAGTCGAGCTCGTCGGCGAGCGGGACCGGCCCCGACTCGGCGGCCCTGAAGGTGTAGCGGAACAGGTCGGCGAGCGTCCCGACCATCTCTTCGGCGCGGCGCGGCTCGTCCTCCAGCAGAGAGGAGATGGTGTTCAGCGTGTTGAAGAAAAAGTGCGGATTGATGCGCGCCTGCAGCGCCGCCAGCTCGGCGCGGGCGGCGTGCTCCCGCAGGCGGGCCTCGGTGAGGCGGACCTCTTCGACCTCGCGCAGTGATTCGGCCAGCCTCCAGCGGAGCTCTTCGTCGACGTGCACCACCCCGCCGACGATCAGCGCCAGCACGCCATTGATCGCTCCCACCGCCAGCGCCAGGCGCAGATCGCGCAGGACGAAAAGCGGGAAGAGGTAGATGACCAGCGCCGTGCCGGCCACCGAGCCGGACACCAACGCCAGCCCGAGCGTGGCGCTGCGCACGATCGGCCCGTGCGCGCGCAGGCGGGGGGCGAGGACGACCGACGAGCCGAGGACCGTAAACCCGACGACGTTCCCGAACAGCACGCTGATCAGCATGATAGTCGGCTCGAAGCCCCCCTCGCGGAAGGCGCCGACCGCCAGACCGACGGCGGCGCCGGCGATCGAGTTGGCAGCGCCCCACACGAGGAGCTGCAGCGAAAGCGGAAAGCCGTCGGACGAGCTCATCCTCAAGTCGCCCGGGCAAGGACGATGGTCGCATCGTCGAATGGAGGCGCGCCGCCGGTCCAGCGCGCCAGATCCTGCAGCACTGTCAGGACGATGTCGTTCAGGTCCCGCTGCCGATTGTTCGCCAGCAGCTCGACCAGCCGCGCCTCTCCGAATTCCTGCCCGGCGGAATTCGGAGACTCGATAATGCCGTCGGTGAACAGCACCAGCAGATCGCCACTCTTCAGGGTCCGGCGCCCCTGGCCGTACGAATACTCCGGCAGCATCCCGATCGGAATGCCGTCCGCCTCGAGCCGGATCGGACCTTCCTCACCGAAATGCAGCGGCGGGTAGTGCCCGGCGTTGCTGTAGGTCAGAATCCGTTGCCGCGCGTCGTAGAGCCCGTAAAAGAGGGTCGCGTAGCGCGCCGACGAGGAGGAACGATAGAGCATCTGGTTCAGCCGACCGTTGACCTCGCTCGGCGAGGCGCCCGGGACCGCGATGCTGCGGACCGAGCCCTGCAGCCCGGCCATCAGCAGCGCGGCCGGGATTCCCTTGCCGGAGACGTCGGCGATCACCAGGCCGACCTGCCGCTCGCCGAAGTTGAGGAAATCGTAATAGTCGCCGCCCACTCCGATCGCCGGGTGACATGCCCCGGCCAGCTCCAGACCCTCGATCTCGGGGACCGATCGGGGCAGCAGCTCGCGCTGCACCTCCCGCGCGATCTCCAGCTCCCGCTCCATCGCCTCCTTCTCGCGCAGGGCGCGGAACGACTCTTCGATCTGTCTGCGCATCGAATCGTAGGTGTAGAGCGCCAGCCCGACGACCACTGCCAGCACCGCGTTGATGATCACGATCATGGCGATCATCCGCAGCCGGGCGAGGCTGAAGAGCGGCTGGGAGATCAGGATGAGCGCCGAGCCGAACACGGTCCCCGAGAAGAGTGTCAAGACTTGAAGCCCGAGGTTGACCGCGTAGGGCAGGTGTGCGAAGAGGGGGAACACCATGCGGGCCGAGAGGAGCGCGGTGAATCCGACCACTTCGGCGAACATGATACTGACCAGCAGCACCGGCCCGAGATCGAGCCCCGTCTGCGCGAGGCTGATCCCGAGGGCGATGAAGGCGCCGATCATCCCCCACCCGATCCCCCACAGCACGAGGAACCGGAACGGCGGCACGGTGATCGCCCGGGCATCGCGCAGCATTCCCGCCGCCGGCGACACGACGGCGGCGCTCGGCGCCGGCGCCGCGACCGCGGCGGGATGGACGGTGGCGAGCGGGGCGGTCAAAGGAGAACTCCCCAGATCATCGACATATAGAAAATACGGCGCTTCGCCGGCCGACGTTCCACTTCCGCACCGGTGCCGGCCGTTCTTCTGCTCAAAGTATACCCCTCACTTCGACGACCCATCCGTCCCGATTCACCATAGGATCCCGGTCATGACGTGGTCCTGGTTCCTGCGGGCCGTGCCGGCTCTGCTGCTGGCGGCGGGGGCCACGCCGCTCGACTTCACCCACGCCGGCGATCGAGTGCAGATCACCCTCGACCGTGGCTACGACAGCGGCGAGCTGATCGATGTCACCATCAGCTACGGCGGGACGCCGCCGAGCCCTCCCGGATCAATGGGAGCCTTCACCTTCCAGACGCACGCCGGCCAGCCGATCGTGTCGTCCCTGTCGAAGCCGGTCTTCGCCCCGACCTGGTGGCCGCGCATCGACGATCCGGCCGACAAGGCGATCGTCGACATGAACCTCACCGTCCCTTCCCCGCTCGTCGGCGTGTCGCACGGACGGCTGATCGACACCCTCAGCAACCCCGATTCGACCATCACCTTACGAGTGGCGCTCGTCCTATCCGATCAGCACCTATCTCGTGTCGGTGGCGATCTCCAACTACCAGACGTGGACCGACTGGTACATGCCGGTCACCGGCGGCCCGGTCATGCCGGTGCAGAACCGGGTCTACCCGGAGCACTTCACCCAGGCGTTCGAGGACCTCAACGTGACGGTGCCGATGCTCGTGCTCTATGCGGGACTGCTCGGCGAGTACCCGTTCGTCGACGAGAAGTACGGTCACGCGATCTTCCCGTTCGGCGGCGCCATGGAGCACCAGACGGCGACGTCGCCGGCGACACCTGTGACTGCGCTTCGCTCGACCCCGTGATTCAGGTTCCGCCGCCCGAGGTGAACGGCCTGGTGGTGAACGGCGCCGCGTTCTCCACGCTCGACTGGATCGCCGTGCCGGGAGGAGCGCCGGGGCTGACCTGCGAGGCGTTGCGGTCGACACTGTCCGACGTGCGCGTCCTGCCCGGCCTGGCCTGCTTCGACAGCGGACTGCCGGCGACAGCGACGCCGACCCGCTGCCCCCCGGCGACGGCTTCATTTATTTCGTGCGGGCGGTCGACATCTGCAGGGGGTCGCTCGGCACCCCGCCGGACGCTCCGGCACGCCCCTTACCGTCCTGCCCCTGATCGCGATCCGGCCGCCGCTTTCTTTACCCCGAACAGCAGCGCCGCCAGGCCGAGCCCGATCCCGGCGGCGAACAGCCACCAGCGGAACGGCGGGGGCAGGTCGCCGCGCAGCACCACGCGGAAGTCGATCATGAATGCCAGCAGCACCAAAATCCCCCCGGCGATGGCAGGGATCCAGGCGGCTGCGGCCTGGCCGAAGCGGGCCTTGCGCTGCTCGAGATGCAGGATGGTGATCGCCGCCGCGACGAGGCAGAGGCTGACGATCACCGGCGCCAGGACCGGGCCAATCCACGGAACCGGGAGGAGAAAGAGAACGTCCATCGTCAGCAGCGACGGCGGCCAGCCGAGAAACGCCCACAGCCAGATGTAGTAAAAGATGTCCCACACCCCGAAGGTGAAACAGAAGAAGGCGAACCGCTCCCAGACCGTCGCGCCGCTCAGAGCGGCCACGGCGAGGAGCATCAGCAGGGTCGCCGCCTCCCGCCCGATCTCGATCACCGCCCTCCGAGCGAGGCGGATGACCAGCGGCCACTCGAACCCGTCCGG
>CBDUYA010000201.1:0-6327 GCA_965371335.1 uncultured bacterium
GGCGCGGGCTCCGCGCCGTCGGCACCGAGGTCGAGGACCATAATGTCGAAGTCCACCGATGTGACGTACGCGACGTACCTGCCGTCGGCTGAGAAACCGGGGTCCCAGCCGTCAGCGAGCTCCTCTGGTTCGCCGCTGCCGTCGGCGTTGGTGACGAAAATTTGAGGTTCCGCCTGCTGCCCACGGACAAAGGCGATGCGCGTCTCCGAAGCGTCCCATGCCGGCCCGGCCTCCTGCACATTCCCCTGGGTGATGCGGCTCATGTTGCCGCGAGTGTCGTGCACCCAGACGTTCGTGGCGCTCTCCGAAATGCCTGTTACCGCCACGCGTTGTTCGTCGGGCGACAGTCGTGGCCGTGTCATGAACTGGGGCTGTCCGATTGCCGCACCCGCGGTGCCGTCGCGATTAGCCCAGCGGAGCTGGAAAGTGTTTCCTCCGTCAATGGCCCCGTCGACGTAAACGAGCACGCCGTCGCCCGACACGCTGGCGCCGCTGGCGCTACCGGCCAGGAGGAAGGGGTCGCCGGTAACCTCCAAGGCATCGGCTGAAAAGGGGTGAGCCCAGACGCCGTCGTTCGCCCCGCCGGCCCGCGTGTAGATCAGATGGCCCGTCGGCGAGTAGGCCAGATTGTGGACGGATTGCTGCGCCACAAACGAAACGAGGCGCCGTCGCGCCGTGCCGTCCCACAAGCCGATGTGATCGCTCGTGCCATGCGCCCGAAACACGATGCTGCGGCCGTCGGGAAGCAGGACCGGGTGGTGCAGGTCGATTTCGTTGTCACGGTCGACCGGGATGATGAGCTGCGGGTCGCCGCCGCGGGCCGAGACCTCGGCAATACCCTCTTCGAAGCCGATGAAGATGCGGTCGTCCGGCCCCCAGTAGCCGTCCTCGAGCTCCGGCACCTCGGTGATCGCCGCACGCGTACCGCCTCCGATCGGCAGCCGCCACAGCGTACCCTCGGCCTCGAAGGCGATCTCGTCGCTGTCGGGCGACCAGAAGGGGAAGGTTGCGTTCTCCGTACTCGGCAGGGGGCGGCCGGCGAGCTGGTCGAGCTCGCGCAGCCACAGCTGGCCGTCGCTCGGATAAACCACCATGGTCCCGTCCGGCGAGATCTTCGGCATCGTGTCGCCCGACGCGCTCAGCTCGTCGGTGGTGAGCGCGAAGCGGCGTACGGCGCCCGCCGTCGGGTTCGGCGCCATTGTCATGCCCATCCAGGCGCCGACAATCGCGACCACCGCCAACACGACCACGCCAACGGCTGCCTGGAGCGGGCCGATGCGCATGCCGGCCGTCGCTGCCGCGGCGCTGGCCAAGCCTCGCTTCTTTTCTCCCTCCGGGTCGGCAAGGTAGTGCTCGATAGCAATGCGGGCCTCGCCGATGTCACGCAACCGTTGGTCGGGCTGCTTCTGCAGGCAGCGTTCCATCAGCTCGCGGACGCGCAGCGGTGTCTCCGGCGGCAACGCGTCCCAGCGCGGCTCCTGGTGAACGATCGCCGCCAGGATGTCGGTTACCGTCTCGCCGCCGAAGGCGCGCCGGCCGGTGAGCATTTCGTACAGCACGCAGCCGAAGGCCCAGACATCGGCGCGCTTGTCGAGCGGCTTGCCGCGCGCCTGCTCCGGACTCATGAACCCGGCGGTGCCGATGATCATTCCGGTGCGGGTGGCAACGGCTGCCATCGTCGGCGAGGCCGACAGATCCGGTGAGATTTCCTGGCTCGTGCCGTCGGCCTCGAAGGCCTTGGCGAGCCCGAAGTCGAGCACCTTGGCCTGGCCGGCAGCGGCCCCTTCGGTGGCGATCTGTATGTTCGCCGGCTTGAGGTCGCGGTGCACGATGCCGCGCTCGTGCGCCGCCTCGAGCGCCTCGGCGATCTGCAACGCGATCTTGAGCGACTCGTCGATGTCGAGCCGGCTCTCGGACAATCGCTCGGCCAGGTTGCGGCCCTCGACCAGCTCCATGACCAGGAAGCGCGTCGTTTCCGCCCCGGCGCCGGGCTGCGCCCCGGCACCCGCCTCCTCGGCCCCGTCTGCCGCGTCCTCACCGGGGCCGATGGCTGCGCCGTCGGCGCCACCGGCACTTGCCTCCTCGAGCCCGTAGATCGCCGCGATGTTCGGGTGGTTCAGCGCCGCCAGCACCTGCGCCTCGCGCTCGAGCCGCGCCAGCCGATCGGGGTCCTCCGCCAGCGCCGCCGGCAGCACCTTGATCGCCACCTCACGCTTCAGGCGCGAGTCGGTCGCCCGGTACACCTCGCCCATACCGCCTTCGCCCAGCTTGGCGGTGATCTCGTAGTGGGCGAGCTTGGAGCCGATCATGGGTTCTAGCGTTGGCCGTGCTGTGGACGCGGCGGAGAAACGGCAGGAGGATTCTAGCGGCAAAATGAGCGATCGGCGCAGGAAATCTACATAGAGCCGATCGCGGGCGCCTCCAGCATACGGTTACGGGCGGAATCGCCCGGGGTAAGAGCTCACAGAAGTTGACCCGGTTCAGCGGAGCGGATCGACGAAGGCCGCAGGAGTGAGTACCCGATCCGCCGCACTCTCGCTGTCGAGCAACTCCGCATCGCCGGTGACCAGGACGGCGGCCGGCACGGCATGCAGTAGATCCCAAAGATGCTGGTCCCCGGGATCGGGAGCCGTCATATCCGCCGGCGCTCTCGCCGGCTCGACAACGATCGCGTTCGCCGTGATCTCGACGAGGATGCGCTCGGTTTCTTCCGGGGTGAGCCCGTGACGTTCACGCAGGCGCGGTCGGTTCAACACATCGTGATACTCGGCCAGCAACTCAAGGGATAACACGAACGGAAACCGGCCAGCCTCCATGCCGTCAACGATCCACGCCGGAGGAGAGCTCGGATTTCCCACCAAGACTCCCGCGATCACCACATTGGTGTCGATGATCGCCGGACAGGTCAATTGCCGCGACGGTGCGCCCTGGTTTCGCGGACGGCAAGCGCCATGGCCTCGTCGTCGTTGAGACCGCTGCGGGCGCGGGCGCGGGCCAGCAACTCCGCCGCGGCCTCCGTCGTCTTGATGCCGTAGAACTCCAAGCTCTCGGCGACGAGCTCACCGATCGTCTTGTCGCGCCGGGCGGCGCTTTCCTTGAGCGCCCGGTGCAACTCATCGGGAAGGGAGATCGTCAGTCGGGCCATGGTGGTGATGATACACCAACACACCAAAACATCACACTCGACGCAGAGACCCCGACCCCGCGGCGGCAGAATCCCGCGATCCGCCGGTGAGCCAACGGCCGCAGTCTAACCATTCCAGCAGCGGCTTCGGCGTCCCGAGCGGACGGTGTTGTACGGTGTACTGACTCAGCACTCATCGCGAGCAGCGCTATTGGGGCGGGCTCACCATCGCGGAGGCCGCCGGGGGGTCGCAACGCCGTGGAGGCCACCAGGCTCACCGTGTATACCAACTCTCGCGTCGTCACCTTGGACCCGGAGCGCCCCGTCGCGGAGGCGGTTCTTGTAGGAGGCGGACGGATTCTCGAGGTGGGAAGCGACGCCGGGATCCGCGAGATGGCACCCGCATCCCGGGTCGTGGACCTCGGAGGAGATGTCCTTTTCCCCGGCTTCATCGAGCCCCACGCCCACGTCATGGGCTACGGCCTGGCCGAGTCCCGGGCAGCCTTGTTCTACAACCGGAACCTGGCCCCCATTACCTCCCGCGAGGAAATTCTCGACGTGGTCCGGCAGGAGGCTTCGTGCCGTCCCCGCGGAGAGTGGATTACGGGGCGGGGGTTCAGCGTCGATCGCTGGCCCGACCGGAGTGCTCCCGACCGCTGGGAGCTCGACCGCGTGGCTCCGGACAACCCCGTAGCCCTGAACGATCTCGGGGGGCACCTGCTGCTGTGCAATTCACTCGCTCTGGAGCTGGGCGGAGTCACGAAAGACTCACCGGAGCCGAACAACGGCGTACTCGGCCGCGACGCGGCCGGCGAGCCCGACGGGCGCCTGATCGACGGGGCCATGCTGCCCGTGTTCGGGAAGGTACCGACACCTTCCGACGACGAGATGCGGAAGGCAGCCCGGGTGGCGGTTCAGAACATGGCGGCGATGGGAATCACGACGGTCCACCACATCCGCAACTGGCTGCCCAACGGATACGGCCCGGAGCAGATCTGGCCCTTCGTGGAGATGGAGCAGGACGGCACCCTGCCCATCCGCGTGTGGCTGATGGTCGAGGGCTACGAGAATATCGCGCAGGTAGGGGACTACCTCCACGTCGACCGCCTTCGCGCCCTGGGGCAGCGTACCGGCTTCGGCGACCGGGTCAAGATCGGGCCGGTGAAGGTGATCGTCGACGGCTGGCTCGACACCCGGAGCTCGGCGAACTACGAGCCGTACGCCGACGCGCCCCACCTGCGGGGTTATTGCTGGCGGGAGGAGGATCCCTCAGACTACGCGGAGCTCGTATGGCGGGCACATGAGGCCGGCTTCCAGCTTGCAATTCACTGCGACGGCCTTCGCGCCACTGACATCATCCTCGACGCCTATGAAGAAGCGTTCCGCCGGCAGCCGCGCGACGACCATCGTCACCGCCTCGAGCACATCCCCATCGTCACCGACGAGCAGATCGAGCGCATTGCCCGCCTCGGACTGTCGGTCTGCACGGTGCCCTCCTATCGCATGGAGCCCTGGTACAAGGAAATGATCTGCCGCGCCTACGGCGACGAGAAAGCGCACCGCTTGACGCTTCGCTACCGGGAGCTCAAGCAGGCCGGCGTTCACGTGTTCGGCGGTTCCGACTGCCACCCCTGCGAGCCTCAATGGCTGGCGCCGCTCGGGCAGATCTACCTGTACTCGGTGGAAGGTCCGTTGAACCCAGCGAACCGCTTCAGTCGGGAAGAGGCGGTGGGGATGTTCACGACCGAGGCGGCGAAGGCCAGCTTCGAGGAGCACGACAAGGGCCGGATTCGCCCCGGTGCCCTGGCCGATCTGGTGGTTCTGTCGGCGGATCCGCTCACGGCCCCCGATGCCGAGCTGAAGGACATCGAGGTGCGGCGGACGATCGTCGGCGGCGACACGGTATTCCGCGACGGGGTTGCGGCCGCGATCATCGGCGACTGAACGGGCGAAGCCCACCGTCCCTAGTTTGCGCCGCCGCTGCCGACCTGCTCGGCGATCGGGATGCAGGCCTGGTCCACGAAGCGTTTCACCCGCTCGGCATCCATCGGCGGCGTCACCAGGCTCACGCCCACCAGCAGCGCGACGTTCACCAGCATGCCCCAGATGCCCGGGTGGACATCCAGAGGCGTGGCCCACACCCAGGTCAGGAGCGCTCCGACGGCGACACCGCCGATGAGTCCGGCCAAGGCGCCCTCCCGGGTGGCGCGGCGCCAAAAGAAGGCGGCGATGACGAGAGGAAGGAATTGCACGAGCCCGGCAAACGCGGCCAGCACCAGCGCGATGACCGACTCCGGCGTATCGAGGGCCATGAGATACGCGGCGCCGCACAACACCAGCACGAGCAGCCGGGTCAGTCGTAGCTGGGTGCGCTCGTCGCTCTGGCGCCGGATTCGCGCGTAGACGTCACGCACGAGCATCGCCGCGGCGGTGTGGGCGATGTTGGCTCCGGTGGACATCGCCGCCGCCAGCGCTCCGGACAACAGCACGCCGACGAAGACGGGGTGAAATCCGGCCCGTTCGACCAGCTCGAGCAGGATCCGATCCGGCTGCTGCAGGTCGCGGATCACCAGGATCCCGGCGAAACCCACGAAGACGATCGGGACCATGAGGAGCCCGTACAACGGGTACAGAACAATGGTCCGGTGGATGGCGGTTTCGTCGCGGGCACCGTAGGCCTTGTTGAAAAGGTGGGGCCACATGGAAAGGCCGAACACGGTGACCGCGATGGCGCTCGAGAAGGCGCCCCAACTCATGGCGCCGTCGTGCCCCGGAATGACGAGATAGTCCGGGGCCTCGGCGGCGAGGCGGTCGAACATGGCGCCCACCCCGCCATAGAACCGGTAAGGGATCGCCAGCCCCACCGCCCAGGCCACGACCACCATCAGGAGACCCTGCAGAAAGGTCGTCCACCCGATGCCTCGGAGTCCCGAAACGGAGACGTAGGTCGCCGTCACCACGAATGCCAGCAGCGCCCCCAGCCAGAAGGGAACGTGACCGCCCGTCGAAGCCTCGAACAGGAAGCCGGCGCCGATGATTTGGATGGTGAGATACGGAAATAGAACCACGACGCCGATGATCGCAACCAAGGTCGCCAGCAAGCCGCTGTCGAAGCGGTGTCCGAGCATCTCGGCCTGGGTCAGGTAGCCGTAGTGGTGCCCGAGTCGAGCGGTGCGGGGTCCGATCCACCACCAGGGCACCAG
>CBDUYA010000202.1:0-6229 GCA_965371335.1 uncultured bacterium
AGCACGCGGCTCATATCCGCGGCGTCCGGGGTTCGAATCCCTGCACCGCTACCATTTTCTTAAGTGCCAGGCGCTCGCCCTGCCATGATCGAGAAAAAGTTTCAGGACACCATCGCGCGCCATTCGATGCTGCAGCCGGGCGACCGCGTGCTGCTCGCGGTGTCGGGCGGCCCCGATTCGACGGCAATGCTGTCGCTGTTTTGCGACCTCGCGGCGGAGATGCGCCTCGATCTGCACGTGGCCCACCTGAACCATGGATGGCGGGGCACCCATTCGATGCGCGACGCGGAGTTCGTCCGTCGCATGGCGTTTCGCCGCGGCATGCCGGTCACCGTAGGGCAGATCAAGCCGTCGACCTGGTCGGGTCGGCGCGGCCGGCAGTCGTCGCGCGAGGCGCTCGCCCGCGACCTGCGGATGACCTTCCTGCTGGAGACTGCGCAGCAGATCGGGGCGCGCCGTATCGCCCTTGGCCACACCCGCGACGATCAGGCGGAGAGCTTTCTGCTGCGCCTGCTGCGCGGTTCGGGGACACGAGGCCTGGCCGGCACCTACCCGATCGTCAACGCGGTGTTCATCCGCCCGCTGATCGACGTCCGGCGGCACGAGATCATGGCCTACCTGAAGGCGAACCGGCTGCTCTACCGCATCGATCCGACCAATCGGGATACCCGCCTCACCCGCAATCGTGTCCGGCGTCGCCTTATCCCGTTGCTGGAGCGGGAGTTCAACCCGGCGGTGGTCGAGGTGCTGTCGCACGCCGCCGATATTCTGCGCGACGAGGAGACCCATCTGGAGGAAGTCGCCGCGGCGGCCTACGCGTCGCTCGTCGATCGGAACGGACCCGGCGTCGCCCTGCGGACAGAACCGCTGCGTAATCTCCCCGTGGCGCTGCAGCGCCGGGTACTGCGCATGGCCCTCGGCGAGGTGCGCGGCGATCTGCGGCGCATCACCCTGGCCCACGTGGAGCAGTCGTTGCAGATGCTGCGCGAGGCACGCGGCCGGCGCAGTATCTGCCTGCCGGACGGCCTGCTGGTGCGCCTCGAGGGCGACCTGCTCAGGGTGGGAGCGCAGCGCCCCGGCGAGGAAGGGATGAGGGGCGCATGCCGGGAGGCGCTCTGTCCCGTCCCGGGCGAAATCTCTCTGCCTGCCCTCGACCTGCGGCTGCGGGCGCGGCTCGTCCCGTCCGACGGCCTCGATGCCGCGCTGCACAAGGCCGATTCGAATCAGGCCTTCCTCGATGCCGACCTGCTGCCCGGTCCGCTGCTGATCAGGCCGCGACGGGCCGGCGACCGCTTCGTGCCGCTCGGCGCTCCCGGCTCGCGCAAAGTGAAATCGTTTCTCATTGATCGGAAGATCCCGGTCGACGAGCGGGGTATGATCCCCCTCGTCCTGTCCGGCGATCGGATTGCATGGATCGTCGGCCACCAGATCGACGATCGTTTCAAGGTGACCGCCAACACGCGCCGCATCCTCCTGCTGGAGAAGGAGTCACGATGAACCTGTCACGCGAAGTCCTGAAGACGGATCGCGAAATCGCCGACCGCGTCCGCCAGATCGGCCGGGAGATTACGGAACACTACAGGGGTTCGGAGATCTCGATGCTTGGGGTCCTGAAGGGCTCATTCATCTTTCTGGCTGATCTGGCCCGTCAGGTCAAGCTGCCGGTCCAGATTGGGTTCCTCGAGATCGTCACCGCGCGCAAGTCGGCCTTCATCACCGAGATCGCCTTTTCATCGTCGTTCCCGGTGGAGGGGTCGCACATCCTGATCGTCGAGGACGTCCTCGATACCGGCGTGACTCAGGCCTATCTGATGGAGCAATTGCAGCTCTACCAGCCCCGCTCACTGCGCCTCTGCTCGCTCCTGGACAAGCCGAACCGCCGCAAGGTCGACCTGCAGCCGGACCACAACGGGTTCGAGGCGCCGGACCGCCACGTCGTCGGCTACGGGCTTGATTACAACGGTCATTTCAGCAATCTTCCCTTCCTGGGGTTCGTCGAATAGAGGCGGGCCGGCGGGGCTCTCCGGGGGGCGGCCGGCCCCTTTCATTGAATCCAACCCGGTTTCGGGCTATATTGATCCCCGAACGGGAGATCCTATCCAGTGAATACGTTGATCAAGAACATCGTTTTCTGGGCCATTATCATCGTGGCCGTCCTCTTCTTTTATAAGTTCCTGAGCGCCAATCGCCCCGATCAGGTCGAGCTCACCTTTACCCAGATGATGGGTGAGATCGAGGCCGGACGGGTCTCCAAGGTGACCATCACCGGCAGTGAGATCGTCGGCGAATACGCCCATCCGGGCGGCGACGGCCAGCCGAAGAAGTTCATCTCCATCGCGCCGGCGTACGACGACCTGGTCAAGGACCTGCGCCGCTACAACATCGCCATCGAAGCAAAAAAGCCGAAGGAATCGACCTACCTGGTGACCCTCCTGTCGTGGCTGCCGATGCTCGTCCTGATCGGCATCTGGATCTTCTTCATGCGGCAGATGCAGAGCGGCGGTAACAAGGCGCTGTCGTTCGGCAAATCGAAGGCGCGGCTGAGCAGCAGCCAGGCGAAGAAGGTGACCTTCCGCGAAGTCGCCGGGGTCGACGAGGCGAAGGAGGAGCTAGGCGAGATCATCGAGTTCCTGAAGGAGCCGCAGAAGTTCCAGAAGCTCGGCGGCAAGATCCCGAAGGGGGTCCTGCTGATGGGACCTCCGGGCACCGGCAAGACGCTGCTGGCCCGGGCGATCTCGGGCGAGGCGAACGTGCCGTTCTTCTCCATCTCCGGGTCAGACTTCGTCGAGATGTTCGTCGGGGTCGGCGCCTCCCGAGTGCGCGACCTGTTCGAACAGGGGAAGAAAAACGCGCCGTGCATCATCTTTATAGACGAAATCGACGCGGTCGGCCGCCACCGGGGCGCCGGGCTGGGCGGCGGCCACGACGAGAGGGAGCAGACCCTCAATCAGCTGCTGGTCGAGATGGACGGCTTCGAGTCGAACGAAGGGGTCATTCTGATCGCCGCGACCAACCGCCCCGACGTTCTCGACCCGGCGCTGCTGCGCCCGGGCCGCTTCGACCGCCGCGTCGTGGTGCCGCGTCCCGACGTCAAGGGGCGCGAGGAGATCCTCAAGGTGCACACCCGCAAGATCCCGCTCTCCGAAGACGTCGATCTCCCCGTGCTGGCCCGCGGTACACCCGGTTTCTCGGGCGCCGACCTGGCGAACCTGATCAACGAGGCGGCGCTGAGCGCGGCACGCATCAACAAAAAGCTCGTCTTCCAGAACGACTTCGAAGGGGCGAAGGACAAGGTCCTGATGGGGACCGAGCGGCGCTCCATGATCATCTCCGATCAGGAGAAACGCCTCACCGCCTACCACGAGGCGGGGCATGCGCTGGTAGCGGTCTTCATGCCGCACGCCGACCCAATCCACAAGGTCACCATCATCCCGCGCGGCATGGCGCTCGGCGTGACGCAGCAGCTGCCGATCGACGACCGCCACAACTACACGCGCGAATACCTGGAGAGCACACTTTCGGTGATGATGGGCGGCCGCGTATCGGAAGAGGTTTTCATGGGGGTCCTCTCGACAGGCGCGGGCGACGATTTCGACAAGGCGACCGAGATGGTCCGCAAGATGGTCTGTGAGTGGGGCATGAGCGATCAGCTCGGGCCGGTCACCTTCGGCAAGAAGGAAGAGCAGATCTTCCTCGGCCGCGAGATCGCGCAGCACAGGGACTATAGCGAAGCGACCGCGGTGATGATCGACCAGGAGGTGATGAAGATCGCCCGGGAGGCGTACGAGCGCGCGAAGAACGCCATCGAGGAACATCGCGACGCTCTGGTGCGGATTGCCGAGGCGCTGCTGGAGTTCGAGGTGCTGGACGGCGAGGAGATCGGCGCGCTGGTGCGTGGTGAAGAGGCGCCCACTCTGGCGGCGCGCAAGCGGCGCCCGACGGCGAAAAAGCAGGAGACGGTCACCGCTGCGCAGCGGCCCCCAGCCCGGCCCGACAAGGACAATCTGCCGGGCCCGGCGATCTCGCCCGATCCGATCAAGCAGCCTTCCTGAGGCCGCATCTCACTGTCTACCCCCGATGGGACCGGATGCCGTACAACGTTCTCATTCTGTCCTCGTCCGCCCTGCCAACCGGCCGGTCGGAACGGCGACGCCTCGGTCTGCCACCGGTCCGCACCGGAACGGGCGGAGCGTGGCAACGGGCGACCCACCGCTACGCCCGCGTGGAGGAGATCCCCGCCGCCACCGCCACCCGCCTCGGCCGCGCCATGGGGATCGCCGGCGGCCGCGCCTCGACCCTGGAACGGGGACGGCGCGGTCTGCGAACCCTCCTGCTGCAGGGCGACGAGCGGACGTTCGATCGCCTACTGCGCACCCCGACCGGCGATAGAGAAGACCGCCAGGTCGCGCTCGAAATCGCCGCGGCATTGCGCCGCCGGGAGCGGCCGGCCCCCGCGCTGCGCCTGAAGCGCGGCCGTCTGAGCCTCGGCGGCCGCACCCGCATCATGGGGATTCTCAACCTGACGCCCGATTCCTTCTCCGATGGCGGCCGCTTCCGCAGCCGGGGCGCAGCGGTCGAGGAGGCGCTGCGCATGGCGGAGGAGGGAGCCGACATCATTGACGTGGGGGGAGAATCGACCCGCCCCGGCTCCCGGCCGGTGCCGCTGGCCAAAGAGCTGCAACGGGTGGTGCCGTTGCTCGAGGAGCTGGTGCCGCGACTGGCGCGCCGTCGCCCCCGGACACTGGTGTCGATTGACACGACCAAGGCGGAGGTGGCGCGCCGCGCCGCCGAGATCGGAGTCGACCTGGTGAACGACATCTCGGGACTGGGGTTTGATGCGGAGATGCCCGCGGCGATCGCCGAATCCGGGCTGCCGGTGGTGATCTCGCACATCCGCGGACGGCCCCTCACCATGCAACGCTCTCCCCGCTACGGGCATCTGCTGCCGGAGATTGCGGCCTTCCTGCGCCGCCGCATCGAACGGGCGGTGGCGGCCGGTGTCGCCGAGGAGCGCATCGTCGTCGATCCCGGCATCGGCTTTGGCAAGCGGCGGCGCGATAACCTCGCGATTCTGAGACATCTGCCGGCGCTCAGGAGCCTCGGCCGGCCGATTCTGGTCGGTCTCTCCCGGAAGTCGTTTATCGGCGGAATGCTCGAGCTGCCGGTCTCGCAGCGTCTGGAGGGGAGCCTCGCCGCACAGGCTTTGGCCATCGCCGGAGGGGCTGATATCATCAGGGTTCACGACGTGCGGGCGGCAGTGCGCGCGGCGCGCCTGTGCGACGCCGTCCTGCGTGATGTCCCGCAGCGAGATCGCTCATGATCGAAGTGTTCTTCCCGGGGGGCGGCCCCTACACGTTCGGCTGGCGCGACGCGCTCGACATCCTGCTGATGACGGCGCTGATCTACCAGGTCGGCCTGCTCCTCCGGCGGACGCGCGCCCTGCAGATGCTGCTCGGCGTTCTTCTGGTGGTGCTTGCTTACTGGGCGACCGCACCCGATCAGCCGCTGCGCATGCTGACCGTGCACCGGGTGCTGGGGCATGTCCTGTTCTACTCGCCGTTCGTGCTGATCATCCTGTTTCAGGCGCCGATCCGCAGGGCGCTGGCCCGGCTCGGCCGCACTCCCCTGTTCCGGCTCGCCCCACAGGGCATGACGCAGAAGATGCTCGACGACATCGTCAGGGCGGCGACCGATCTCGCGGACCGCTGCACTGGCGCGCTGATCGTGATCGAACACGACCAGGCGCTGAAGGACCAGGTGCAGTCAGGGATCCGGCTGGATGCGGCTATTTCCTATGACCTGCTGATGACCATCTTCGCGCCGGGCGCGCCGTTGCACGACGGCGCCGCGATCCTCGGCGAGGGCCGGGTGAAGGCGGCCTCCTGCTTCCTCGCGGTGACCACCAACCCGCAACTGTCGCGCCAGTACGGTTCGCGGCACCGCGCGGCGATCGGGCTGACCGAGGAATACGACAGCGTCGTCATCATCGTTTCGGAGGAGCGTGGCGAGATCCGGGTCGCCCAGGAGGGACGTCTGTCGTCTCCCCTTGACGCGGGGGGGCTGAGAATCTTCCTGAGCGACCGCCTTGGTGTTGGCCTGCCGCGCCGGGAAGCGCCGCAGCCGGCCGGTGAGGTGGTCGAGCCAACCGACACCGCCTCGAGCGGCGTCCGGCCGTAGGAGCCTGTCCGAGTATTTCGTGAGGTCGCGCGCATGGGGCTTGCGAGGCGAA
>CBDUYA010000203.1:0-6182 GCA_965371335.1 uncultured bacterium
CATCCCGCCCGAAGTAGCCGTGCAGGAGATAGACCATCGCCCACAGGTGCCTCCCCTCCTCGACATTCACCTGGAAGAGGTTGCGCAGATCGTAGAGACTCGGGCAGATGCTCCCCAGGCGGCGTTGCTGTTCGACCGAGGCCGGCTCGGTATCTGCCTGGGTGACAATCAGCCGGCGAAGCATGTTGCGGTACTCCCCCGGCACCTCCTGCCAGACCGGTTGGCCCATGTGATCGCCGAACCCGATCGTCCTCTCCTGCTCCGGCTGCGACAGGAAAATCCCCCAGCGATAGTCCGGCATCTTGACGTAGTCAAAGTGCGCCCAGCCGGCTGAATCGACCGAGATCGCCGTTCTCAAATAGACGCCGCGGGCCTGAAAGCCCTCCGGCCCCATCGCCCGCCACCAGTCGAGAAAAGAGGGCTGCCAGTGTTCGAGCGCCCGCTGCAAACGCCTGTCGTTCGACAGATCGACATTGTTGGGGATTTTTTCCGACAGCTCCATCCTACGTCCTCCTCCAATCGAAGGCCGGGCGCTCCGGCTTTCCGTAGCACTTGAGGGCACCCTGATCTCCGACGGCATTGGGCCGCTGGAAGATCCAGTTCTGCCAGGCCGACAGGCGTCCGAAGATCTTCGTTTCGGTCGTTTCCGCCCCCGGAAAGCGGAGGGACGCTTCCATACCGGTCAATGCGTCGGGCGACAGCGAAGCGCGCTCCTCGATGGCGACACGCACCTCGTCCGCGTAGTCGATCTCGTCCGCCGCCACGGTGAGCAGCCCGGCTGCCAGCGCGGCGCCGGCGTCGAAGCGCGGCGCGTCTCCAGCTTCGACCTTTTTCTGCAGCGGCGCCAGCGACTCCGGGTCATGCAGCCGGCGCAGTTGCAGGCGGGTCAGCCCGTGTCCCATCGGCAGCGCGCCGAAATTGAGGCGCGTGAGCAGCAGCGTGACCGGGTTCTCGGGGTCATCGAGAGCATAGGCGCGATCCGCCGCCAGGGCGATCTCCAGCAGCGAACCGACGCAGCAGGAGCCGGGCTCGACCAGGGCGAACATCGATCGCGCCGTCACGTCGAGCCGGCGGAGAGTGCGGGCGACCATCAGAACAATCTCCCTGGCGAACCAGTCGCTCGTGGCCATCTCCGCCAGCGCCTCATCGTGGATGGCGACCCGATCGGGATCGCCTTCGGTCTTGAGGATCAGCAGGCCGATCTCCAGTTCGTTGAAGCGCAGGCGGCAGAGAGCGTCATCGAGTTCGCGGAACAGGCGGAGGTGCCAGGCGCCGGCGCCCGCCCTGCGCAGCGCCGCGGCGTCGGCCGGAGGTTCCCCCTCCGGGCCGCGCACGACGATCGTGGCGGTCCTGCCCTGGCGATCGATCGCCACCCTCAGCGATGTGTAGTCGAGCGTGTCGGCGCCCGCTTCACCCGACAACGGCGGCAGCGGCACCCCCGGCCCCTGCCGGACAGGCGCCGTCGCCACCAGGCGATCGAGGTGGTCTTTGATCAGATCGTTGAACCTGCTCTTCGGCGCCACCGCGTCGACCAGCCGCCAGTCGACCGCCCGCTGTCCCCGAATCCCTTCCGCCAGCGTGCAGAAGATGTCGGCGTGATCGCGCCGCACCCGGCGTTTGTCGACCACACGGGTGAGTCCGCCGGTCCCCGGCAGGACTCCCAGCAGCGGAACCTCGGGAAGACTGACCGCCGAGTTGCCGTCGTCCACCAGCAGGATCTCGTCACAGGTGAGCGCCAGCTCGTACCCGCCGCCGGCGGCGATGCCGCTGCACGCCGCGAGATAGCGTTGCCCCGAATGGGCCGAAGCGTCCTCGATCGACAGACGCGTCTCGTTGGTGTACTTGCAGAAGTTCACCTTGAAGCCGTGCGATGACATGCCGAGCATGTGGATGTTCGCTCCCGCCGAGAACACCCTGTCCTTGCCGGAGACGATGGCAACCGCCTTCACCTCGGGGTGCTCGAAGCGGAGTCTCTGGACAGCGTCGGCCAGCTCGATGTCAACCCCGAGATCGTACGAGTTGAGCTTCAGCGTGTAGCCGGGACGGAGAGGTCGATCCTCCTGCACGTCCCACACCAGCCGGGCCGTCTCCCCGTCGATTTCCAGCTTCCAGTGGTGGTAACGACCCGGGTCGGTCTCGAAATGGATCGGCTCTTCTTTTTCGCTCACCGGTCTGCCTCCCCCTGCTCGGAATTATGCAATATAATACCTTTTCTGACCATCTGTTGGCAGAAAACGTGCACTATACTACAAACATGGCCGGAAGGAAACGAACCGCGCGCTGCCGCCCCGGGATGACCGCGGGGCGTGATCCCTCCGTCCTCCTCTGCCGCGTCGGTCGGGTCGTCCGTGCGGAGCGGGAAGCGGCGGGGCTGTCGCGGCGGGCCCTGTCGGAACGATCCGGCATGTCGGTCCGCTTTCTCTCCCAGTTGGAGGGGGGCACCGGCAACATCTCCCTCCTGCGGCTCGAGCAGCTGGCGCTCTCTCTCGGTGTCCCGCTGCTGCATCTGCTGTCGGCGCCGGCCGGCGCCGGAGCGTTGCGGGTGGCGTTGCTCGGTTTGCGCGGCGCCGGCAAGAGCACCATTGGCGCCGCCCTGGCCCGTCGCCTCCGTATCCCGTTCGTAGAGCTCGATGCGCTCGTCGAGGAAGCGGGGGGACTCCCGCTCGGGCAGATCTTCGAGCTGCACGGGGAACGCCACTTCCGCCGGCTGGAGCGCGAAGCGCTGGCCCGTTTCCTGTCTGGGGCGTCCCCTGCGGTCCTCGCCACCGGCGGCGGACTGGTGACCGACTCCGACACCTATTCCCTGCTGCGCGGCGCCTGCACCACCGTCTGGCTGGCAGCCCGGGCGGAGGATCATTACGCCCGCGTCCTGGCGCAGGGCGATCGTCGTCCGATGACCCATCACCCGCACGCCATGGCCGAGCTCACGGCGCTCCTCAGCTCCCGCCGGGACCTGTATGAGCTGGCCGATCTGCGGGTCGATACCTCGGCGGTCGACGTGCGGACGGCCGTTCTGTCGATCCTGGCGGAGTTGCCGCGAGCGGCGAAGCCGCGGACGGCCCCGGGGCGCTCGCCGCCTGCTCGTGCATGAACGGGATCGCCCGTTTCAGGAAGCCGCTGTTGGTGGCGAGCAGCGTATAGTGCCCTCGGCTCAACCACTGGAGCGCGGGACGGCGCCACGCGTTCCAGAGCCGCCGTACCGAAGCGGGCAGCATGATCCGATCGTAGCGCCCGGCGACCAGCAGGATCCGTTCCCGCGGCACACGCGGCCGGAATGCGCCGGGCGAGATGATCTTCCAGGCCCTGGTCAGACGGCCACGATCGAGCATCTGACAGGCGCGCAGATCCTCGCGAATGTTCTTCCCCAGCAACGTATCGAGGATCGGTGAGACCGGCGAGTCGCCGGTCCCGCCGAGGACAACGAACGTCCAGTCGCCGCGAACGGCGGCAGCGAGGCCGGCGAGATATCCCCCCAGCGAATACCCGACAAGCCCGAGGCGCGATTCACCGATCGAGCGGAGCCAGTTGGCCGCCCCGAGCATGTCGATCACACCCTGGCGGAAGACCTCTACGGTCAGAACGACGTCGGCACTGATGGTGAGCTCTCCGCTCGAGGTCCCGCGAGGCGTCCGTTCGAAGTGCAGCGGATGCGCCAGGAAGGCGACGGAGAAGCCGCGCCGCAGGAACGGCTTGACGTAGAGGTGTTCGATGGTGCGAATCGTCCGGTGCGCCCAGCCATGGCTGATCAGAACCACCGGTGCACCCGGCTGGCGGGAGTTCCGGTAGAAGCGCCCGACCGCCAGGTTGGTCTCGGGAAAACGAAGCGGGTGGAGCGTCGGGAAGGTGAAGCGGCTCACGGTCGCTCCGGCGAGACGTCCGACGGTGCGTTCCGTCACCTCCGGAATGGCGCCATCGGTGTGGTAGAACGATTCCGGCCTGGAGAAGAACGACGGCGTATCGAGGGCCCGCCACGCCTCGCCGCGCGTCGCCAGGATGCGGCCCCGCTCGTAATTGATCTTGTACCAGATGCGCACGTTGTCGAGCTGCACGTGCAGCGACCGCAGCAGGCTGTCCGGGCTGCGCGTCACTCCGGCGGCACCCCTTCCTGGCGTTTCTCTGTCGCGCCCGTTTCCTGCCATGGGAGCGCCATTATAATCGGCGCATGCCGCCGCGCCGCAAACGACCATCCCGGAGGGACTCCCCGGCTGCGGATCTGGTCGCCTGGTACCGGCGGCACCGGCGCGATCTTCCCTGGCGCCACACCCGCGACCCCTACGCGATCTGGATCGCCGAGATCATGCTGCAGCAGACGACCGTGCAGGCGGTTCTCCCCTACTACGTCCGGTTCCTGCAGCGCTTCTACAACGTCGGTTCGCTGGCGCGGGCCCGCGTCTCGAGCGTCCTCGCGGCATGGTCCGGCCTCGGCTATTACCGTCGGGCGCGCCATCTGCATGCGGCGGCGCGCCGCATCCACGACGTCCACGAGGGACACTTTCCAACCCGGTTCGAAGATATTCTGGCATTGCCCGGTGTCGGCCGTTACACCGCCGGCGCGATCGCCAGCATCGCCTTCGGTCAGCAGCGGCCGATTCTCGACGGCAACGTGGCGCGCGTGATGTCGAGGCGCCTCGGCCTGCGGGGCGATCCGCGCACGGCGGCCAACACCCGGCGCCTGTGGAGCGCGGCGGCCTCCCTGGTCGAAGCATCCTCAGCACCCGGTGATCTCAACCAGGCCCTGATGGAGCTGGGCGCGACGCTCTGCACTCCGTCGGCCCCCGGCTGTGCCCGGTGTCCGGTCTCTGTCTCCTGCGCGGCACGCCGATCCGGACGGCAGCTCGAGATCCCGCCCCCCCGCCGGCGACGGCAGCAGATCATGGTGCCGGTACGGCTGGCGCTCATTGAACGCGGCGACCGCATCCTGCTGCGCCGGCGGGACGGCACCGGACTGCTGGACGGAATGTGGGAGCTGCCCGCGCTCGATCGCCGCTCGGAGCTGACGGCGAGGCGCGGCGACGGCGGGGGCGGTCACCTGCTGCGCGTCTATCGTCTGGAACCATTCGCCACCTTCCGGCACACCATCACCTATCGGCAGCTTCAGGTTGAAATCATACGGGCGACGCTGGTCACCGAGCCGCGCGGGAAGATCTACCGCTGGGTTACGACTGACCAGGCGAGGAAACTACCGACCTCATCGCTGGTTTCAAAGGCTCTTCAGAAACTCTCGCCGGATGATCGCGGATCATGATGGTGCGGTCCCTGGAACTGTGAGATCAATGCAATCGATTGACCCTGTATCAGCGAATGAGCTAGCTTCTGGCTTTCCATGTATAAAGTCGCCGAGATCATCGAGTTCCCCTACGGACACCGGCTCCTGCACTATGAAGGTCCGTGCGCGAATCTGCACGGCCATAACGGCAGGGCGGAAATCGTCGTGGCTGCCGCGTCGCTCGACGACCGGTCGATGGTCGCCGATTTCTCCGCCATCGGCAGGATCGCCAGGCAATTCATCGAAGGATCGCTCGCCCACCGCATGCTGTTGCATCGGGACGATCCGCTCGTCGAGGTCCTGCGCGCTCACGACCAGCCGCTCTTCATCATGGACAGCGATCCAACCGCCGAGGGGATCGCCCGCCTGATCTACGATCACGTCGCCGCTCAGGGCCTCAACGTCTGCGAGGTGCGCCTGTGGGAGACCGGGACGTCGGTCGCATCGTATGCCCCCGAGCGACGGTAACGGGGGCGCGGCCCGGTCCGCCGGTCGCCATGTGAGCCTTCTGCGGGAGAGTTTCGCAGGAATCAACGCGCGCTTCCACCTAGCGGGGATTTACACTCTCGTCGATCTCCTTGGGGTAATCACGGCGATGGTCCTCGGCGAAGATCCCGAGTGGGTTGGCCTTCTTATGCTGACCTGGGTGGCCAGCTTGGGGATCGTGTTCGGGATATTCGGGGTCGTCTACCACGCGGCCGCCGGGAGACAGGGGAAACCGGTCTTTGTCCATTACGCCACTTTCCTCTTCCTGCCTCTCGCATGGCTGCACATCAGGCTCGTGCTGCTCGTTTACGCACCGGCGTTCCTGGGCCTGTGGGCCTGCTACGGAGTCGCTTCGCCCGACGCAAATCTACAGGAGTGGCTCGCGAACTTCGGCTTCTGGATCCCGCCGGTCACGATGCTGGCCCTCTTG
>CBDUYA010000204.1:0-6182 GCA_965371335.1 uncultured bacterium
GATCTGGGCGCGACAGTCAATGGCCGGGATGCGTCCCGGGTGCCGAATACCAGCAGCCTGGCCTTTCCCGGGACCACCGGAGAGGCATTGGTCGTGGCTCTCGACCTCGAAGGCATCGCCGTGTCGGCCGGTTCGGCCTGCTCGGCAGGGACGCTTCGGAGTTCCCCCAGCCTGGAGGCGATGGGGCTGCCGGCCGAGGCGACCTGCTCCATCCGGGTCAGCCTCGGACACACCACCACGGATGCCGATATCGACCGTCTCATCGATACGCTCGAGCGGATTCTGCCGGGTCTCCGCCGCGCAGCGCGGCCGGTCATGGTCAGGAGCGCCTCATGATCGTCACCTGCAGCGGCTGCAGGAAGCGCTACAACTTCGATGCCGCGAAGTTGCGCGGCCGTCCATCGGGCACGCTGCGCTGCCCGGCCTGCAAGACAACCATCGAGATCACGGCGCCGGCGGTGGGCGACCAGACCACCCGCCTCGATATCGACGCCAATCTGCTGGCGGCGCGCCCGCAGGGCCACCAGGGAAGCCCCCACCTGCCGCGCGATCAGCGCATCTCCCTCGCGGTGCTGGAGGGAAAGAATGCCGGCCAGATTTTTCAGGTCGATCATCCGAAGGTTGTTCTGGGACGCACCGGAGCCGACATCGCTCTCGATGATGCGGAGGTGTCGCGACAGCACGCCTGTCTCGAGGTGCATGGTTCCCGCATCATTCTCAGGGACATGAACAGCACCAACGGCACCTTCGTCGATGAGAACAAAATCTCCGAGATGGAGATCGAAAACCGCAGCGAGTTCAGGCTGGGAGGAACCCGTCTCATGCTCATCCTGACCGAATCGCTCTCCGATCCCGGCGCCGCGGCATGAGCCGTCTCGCCGTGGCGATGAGCGGCGGGGTCGATTCGTCGGTCGCGGCCCTGCTTCTCCACGAAGCGGGAGAGCCGGTGATCGGCCTCTCGATGCAGCTGTTCGACCGGACCCGCGACGGTCAACCGGTTCAGGGCCGCTGCTGCTCGTCGCGCGATTTGTTCGATGCGCGCTCGGCCGCCGACCACATCGGCATCCCGTTCTACGTCCTCAACATGGAGCAGGAGTTCCGCAGAGACGTCATCGAACCGTTTCTGTCGAATTACCACGCGGGACGCACGCCCGTCCCCTGCGTTCCCTGCAACAGCGGCATCAAGTTCAGGCATCTGGCCGATCGCGCCGCGTCCTTCGGCTCGCAACGTATCGCGACCGGCCACTATGCGCGCCTGTCGCGCCACCCTCGCACCGGCCGCATGGAGCTCCGCCGGGCGACCGATCGGTCGAAGGACCAGTCCTACTTCCTCTTCGATCTGCCGCAGGAGCAGCTCGAGCGGGCGGTTTTCCCCCTTGGCGATCTGTCGAAACAGACGGTCCGCGCCCTCGCCGGGCAGCACGGCCTTCCCAACTCAGACAAGCCGGAGAGCCAGGATATCTGTTTCGTCGCCGGTGGACGCTATGTCGATTTCGTGCGTCGCGAGAGCGGAAGTCTCGGGATGCCGGGCGACATCATCGACACGGGAGGACACCGGCTCGGCCGCCACGAAGGCCTCGCGGCCTTCACCGTCGGCCAGCGCAAGGGCCTGGGGCTTGCCGCCGGCCGGACCTACTACGTCGTCGCCCTCGATGCTGCGCGCAACGTGGTGGTGGTCGGCGAAGAGCGGGAGCAGTACCGGACCCGGCTGATCGCGGAGCGGGTGAACTGGGTCTCGATCGGCCCGCCGCGGCGCCCCATCACCGCCATCGCCCGAATTCGTTCCTCCCATGCCGGGGCAAAGGCCCGCGTCGAAGGACTGGCCGGCGGCAGAATGAGCGTGACCTTCGAGCAGCCACAGCGCGCCATCAGCCCCGGGCAGGCCGTCGTCCTTTATGATGACGACCTGGTGCTCGGGGGAGGCACCATCGCGGCCGTCATCGATGATTGACAGCTCGCGAACGCCAGTGATAGATTCGCTTCGATTAAAGTGAGCGGGCATAGCTCAGCTGGTAGAGTACGAGCTTCCCAAGCTCGGTGTCGCGGGTTCGATTCCCGTTGCCCGCTCCAAATCATTTCCCCGCTTCAAGCCGGCTGCTGCCGGTGCAGGGGCGTCGTGATAAGGTTCCGCAAGAAGCCTGACGGCACGCGGTCCCCGGGGATCCCGGAGGTCAACGATGACGGCAGCGCGCACCGCGACTGGGGGCAGCCCGGTCAGACGGTCATCGGCTCCCACACCCGCATCCGGGGCACCCTGAAAGGGAGCGGTCCGCTCGTCATCCAGGGAATCATCGAGGGCGAGATCGAACTCGAGGGCAGCATGATCGTGTCGGCCAGTGGTCGCGTCAACGCCGAGGCCGAGGTCCAGAGCCTCGAATTAGCGGGTCGTGCCAGCGGCTCGATGAAAGCCTCCGAGCGTGTCCGCATCAGCTCCACCGGCATGTTCGAAGGCCGGATGGCAACTCCGGTGATTGAAACACGTCCCGGATCGGTGCTGCGCGGCAAGGCGGTCATCACCCGATCGGCGCGCGCGATCACCGACGATTAGGAGCCTGAAAGAGTATTCCCTCGGGTGGCGCGGCACGCCGCGGTGTGCCGCAGCCCGCCCCGCTCGATCACACCTTCGTACGCACCCTCCCGCGAATGCTCGGAGGTTGACATCGAGTCGCGAGTTGACGGATTTTTTCCACCCGATTGACGTTTTACGTCACCATTCTGACAATCACAGAAATCGGCTCCATCGCCAAACGCTTGTCGGACAGGCGTTCCATCCGGCCGGCCCGAAGGACGGCGCTGGCACACGTCTTGCTCTCTACCGTCCGCCGTATCGTCTATGAGGTGGAGCCGTGAGAGAAAACATCCTGGTGGTGGACGACGACGAGGGGGTCCGGCAGGCTCTCTGCCAGTCTCTGGAGCAGAACGGTTACGTGGTTTCGGGAGTCGACTCCGGTGAGAAGGCGCTCGCCCGGATGCGGGAAGCACCGCTCGACCTGGTGATTCTCGATCTCATTCTCCCGCGTGTCGACGGTCTTGAGGTCCTGAAGGAGATCGCCGCGCTGCGTCCCGAGGTGGCCGTGGTGATGATCACCGGCTATGCCTCGGTCGAAACGGCCATCAAGGCGATGAAAATGGGGGCGATCGATTATGTGGTCAAACCTTTCCGTATGGAAGAGGTCGATCTCGTGGTCTCGCGGTCTCTCGAGCGCAGCCATCTTCGCCGCGAAAATGCCACGCTGCGTCGACAGCTGCAGGGCACCTTCGGCGTCCATAATCTGATTGGACAGAGCGCCGAAATGCGTCGCATCCGCTCGCTCGTCGAACAGATTGCCTCGTCGCGCAGCACCGTCCTGCTCAGCGGCGCCAGCGGAACCGGTAAGGAGCTCGTCGCCAAGGCGCTTCACTTCAACAGCGAGCGCCGCAATCAGGCGTTCGTCGCCCTGAGCTGCAGCGGCATTCCCGACGCGTTAATCGAGGACGAATTGTTTGGGCACGTCAAGGGGGTGAGCACGGATGCCGTCTCCGATCATCCCGGCCGGCTGTCTGCCGCGGATGGTGGGACGCTCTTTCTCGACGAGATCGGAGGCCTTGGTCCGAATCTGCAGATGCGACTGCTGCAGGTGCTGCAGGATCGGGGGTTCACGCCCCTGGGCGGAAGCGAGAAGGTGCCTGTCGACGTGCGCATCGTGGCGGCAACTACGTGCGATCTGAAAAAGGCGGTGGCGGAAGGGAAGTTCCGGGAAGACCTTTACTACCGTCTCAACGTCATCCACATTCAGATGCCGCCCCTGCGCGGGCGTCGTGAGGACCTCCCCGCGCTGATCCAGCATTACCTGGCGCGATACTGCCAGGAGATGAACCTCCCGGCCAAGCATTTTGCCGCCGACGCCGTAAAGACGTTATGCGACTACTCCTGGCCCGGCAACATCCGTCAGCTCGAGAACGTCGTCGAGCGTGCCGTCGCCCTGTCCTTCGGCAAGCAGGAGCTGCGGCGCGAGGACATCCCGCATGAGATTCTCGAGGAGGGGGCGGTGGAAATGCCCCCCGTGCATGTGGGGGGTGATGGCTTCTCACTTGATGAGGTGCTGGCGAGCTACGAGCAGAAGATGCTCTATCAGGCACTCGAGAACACTGGCTGGGTCAAGACGCATGCTGCCCAACTCCTCAAGATCAAGCGCACCACCCTGATCGAGAAGATGAAACGCCTGGGAATCCCGCTCAAGGGGAACATGGCAGCCGGCTTGTCGCGTAACGAACCGACGATCCCGAGCGGGGCCGTCATCGAATCGGGATACGGCCGGAACTAGGAACCGGTCGTTCTGCGGCGAGGCCCGTCGGCCGGCCGGCCGCCTTCCGCCTTGTAGGGGCAGACCCGATCATGGTATCGTCCCGTCGTTCTCCGCGGGCTGCCGCGGAACGCCAGAGACCGAACTCCCATTGCATTGCAGCGACTCGAGACGCCTCCCGAGCGAGCCGAGCGATGTCCCGCGTATTGATGAGCGACAGTGCCGCGCTGTTCCAGTTGCTCGAGCCGTCGTTTCTCAAGCGGGGCGGCTGGGCGATCGCGCAGGCCACGAAGGGGCACGACCTGATCGAGGCGGCTCGGAACAACCCTCCCGATCTGATTCTCATCGAATCAGAATGCCTCGGCGAGGATCTATCTTCCTGCCTCGGCATGCTCAAATCGGATCCGGCCCTGCGGTTGATTCCGGTGGTGACCATCGGCGACGCCGTTGCGGCCGCTCGCTGCCGCGCCGCGGGCGCCGATGCCGCGATCAGCCGGCCGGTCGAACCCGGGGCGCTCGTCTCCCTCCTCTGCTCGCTGGCCCACGTTGCGGGCCGACGGGGGGTCCGCAGTGTGGCGCGCGTCGCGGCTCAGATCGACACCACGACCGGGCACCTGCGCGGGCGCGTCAAGGACATAGGACCGGGCGGCCTGTTCGTCGCGCTCCCGAAGCCACTGCCGCTGCAGGAGGTGCTCGACGTCTGCATGCGCCTGACAGTCGACCGCGTGCGCAGGCGGGTGCGGGCCAGGGGGATCGTGGTGCGACAGGTTTTTCCCGATCGCAACTCACACCTCATTTCCGGGGTGGGGGTCCGCTTCACCGAAGTCGACGCCGCGAGCCGTCAGCTGATCTCCGCGTTCGTCTCCGAATCAGCCGGGGTCGGAGTCTCGCCGACAACGACGGCTTCGGGCGTGCCGGTTACGTCCTGAAGTGCAGGGATAGGGGATTGCATGCCTCGAACCGTGATGATCGTCGATGATGACACCGACATCGTCGATCTCACCCGCCTGATCCTCGAACGGGGCGGATACCGTGTCAGTTCGGCGGCCTCCGGCAAGGAGGCTCTCGGCCGCGTGCACGGCGAACGTCCCGACCTGATTCTTCTCGATATCAACATGCCGGAGATGGACGGGTGGCAGGTTCTCAAGATCCTGAAACTGGATGAGACAACCCGCACCATCCCCGTCGCCATGTTCTCCATCCGCGGCGAGGTCAGTGACAAGGTCAGAGGACTCCAGGACGGAGCCTGCGACTACGTCGCCAAGCCGTTCACCTACGAGGAGCTTCTCGGTCGGGTAAAGTCTATTTTCCAGGTTGTCGAGAAAGGCAGGGCGTCGGCATGAGCGACTCGCTCCGTCCGCCCGGGTCCGGTCTCATCCTTCCCGAAGACGGGCTGCCGTTGCGGGCCGGATTCCTCCGCCTGAAAAGCGTTCTCCATGATCGGGTCACCGGCCTCGACGCCTACCCCCTGCACATCGACGAACTGCATCTGCTGGCCGACGAACGCCCGGTGGGTGTGATCGCGCTGGAACTGCCGACGCTGGTTCACCTGGAGACCATTCATGGCTGGGAGATGAGCGATCGCTTCTTGCGGAATGTGGCGGATCATCTGGGATCGCTGCGAGGACAGGGGATGCCGCAAAGCCTGCGACTCACACTCGACGGCGTTCATGGCAACAGCTTTCTCATTTTCCTGCCCGAGACCTCCTCCGGACGGAGATTGACCGAGGAGTCGCTCGGCGCCGCGGCCGAGTTCCTGCGCATTTCGCTCGCCCCTCTCCGGGCGCCGACCGGCCGGGGATCGGCAAGGCCGCACCTCGACTTCACTCTAGGGTTCGCGTTGATCAGCGGACACTCGACAGCCCGCTTCGAGCGTCGTCTGCATCAGGGGATCCGCGA
>CBDUYA010000205.1:0-6173 GCA_965371335.1 uncultured bacterium
CCGGCCGCCGCCGGGCCCGTCCGGCGGGGTCGGCGTGGCGACGCCGCATCTCGAGAATGTCCCCTGCAAGCTGCCCGGCGTCGAAGTATTGCGCCCGGTCGAGAAGCAGCGACTCGATGGTGCGTCCGCCGCGCCGCCCGAGCTCCCGATCGCCCCCGACTGGCCGCGCCTTGAGGAAGCTCTGCAGCTCCCAGGTTTCGGCATGATCGCGAATATAGTCGCCGAGCGAGGCGACTGAATAAACGAGGTCCCCCGCCCCGCCGGACGGCCGCAACCTGAGATCGACGCGGTAGAGCTGGCCGTCCCGGCTGAGCGTCGACAGCTGGCGCACCATGGCCTCGCATAGGCGCGTTGCCAGGCTGCGCCCCTCCAGCGTGCGCCCCGCGCCACCCTCCTGCAGAAACACCAGGTCGAGATCGGATCCGTAATCGAGCTCCCGGTAGCCGAGCCGTCCCAGTCCGAGGACCGCGATCCGGAGACTATCGGGCACCGGGTGTCCGCGCTCGGCCAGCTCCTCCCTGGCCAGCATCTCGACGGCATCGAGGGTCGCGTCGGCCAGGTCGGACAGGCTCTTGAGCACTTCGCGCAGCGTTGCCTGGCGGTTGATGTCCCGCAGCGCGATGGTGGCGAGCGCCGCCTGGTGGCGTCGGCGCAGCTCGCCGATCCCATGGTGCACATCGCCGCGGGCGCGGGCCGGCAGCAGCAGGCTGCGATAGGTCTCCCGCCGCGGTGTCCGCATGATGCTGGAGCGCTGCTCGAAGGATCGCAGTATGCCAGGCTGACGGATGACCAGTCCGGCCAGAAAATCGCTTCGTCCCAGCAATTGGATGGTGGGAATGATGATCCGGCGCTGTTTCAGGAGATGAAGCAGCTCACCCGGATTGGAGAGCAGCGAGGAAAAAAGCTTCTCGACGTTGCCGAGCGCCCGGCGGGGATGCCGTGTGCGCACCGCTGCCTGAAGGAGATGGGATCCATTACGGCGCAACGCCTGCCGGAATTCCTCGGAGACCGCTTCGGGACGGAGAAGGCGGCGCATCGACTTGAGCGGCACGAGCACCCTCTCCGGCTCCCGCACGCCCGCGGCGCGCAGCGTCTCGAGGAGAACGGCATCATCCACCCGGTCGAGCCAGGGGTTCGGGCGTTCCTCGCCCAGCATGAGCTGAGCCGCCTGCCCGAGCACCGAATCATAGAAGGTACGCACGATCTCACGGTGGCGATCGAGATGGCGGGCGAGGGACCCCTCCTCCCGCCCCGGCGCGGCATCTCCCAGACTCATACGGCGGGCGATAATGCGCAACTCATCATTGCTCTCGGGAAGGACGGCCGTCTGGCGGTCCTGGCCGAGCTGCAAGCGGTGTTCGAGATCGCGCAGGAAAATGTAGGCCTTCCCCAAGGCGGCGTACTCCGCGTACCCCAGGAGTCCGCGCTCTGCCAGCCGGTGCAGCGCCAGCAGAGTGTTTCCCTGCCGCAGCCAGGGATCGATCCCGGCGCGTTGCAGCTGCAGCGCCTGGGTGGCGAACTCGAGCTCGCGGATCCCGCCGTGCCCCAGCTTGATGTCCCGTTCCGATCGGCCTGCCTTGCTCAATTGCGCATCGATCCGGTCCTTCATGGCGCCGATTTCTATGGTCAGGCAGGGATCCGGCTTCTCCTCGTAAACGAGCGGCTCCACCAGGCGGCAGAGCTGGCGACCGAGGCGCAGATCGCCCGCCACCGGCCGCGCCTTGATGAGAGCCTGTCGTTCCCACGGCTCCGCCAGGTTGCGGTAGTAGGCAACGGTCGCTCCGATCGACTTCACCAGGTCGCCGTCCCGGCCGCCCGGACGCAAACCGAGATCGACGCGGAACACCCTGTCGTCCGGCCCCGTGCCGCCGATCATCCGGGTCACACCGGTGGCGAGGCGGGTGAAGAACTCCCGGTTGGTGATCACCTCGCTGCCGCCGGCGCCTTTGCCCGAGGTCTCGCCGTCGCGGGAAAAGAGGTACACAAGATCGATGTCGCTGCTGTAGTTGAGCTCCTCGCCGCCCAGTTTGCCGAAGGCCATGATGACGAAGCCAGCCTCCTCGATACGTCCGCGGTCGTCCCGGCTCGTCGGCCGGCCGTAACGGGCGGCCAGCTCCGCGCCGAGGTGACGAACCGCCCGATCCAGCAGCACGTCGGCGAGCAGCGAGAGGCTGCGGGTGACTGCCGCCAGGTCGGCGGTGCGCTGAAAATCGGCCAGAGCGATGCGGAGATACTCCCGCTGCTTGAATCGGAGCAGCACCTCCGAGACCGGCGCCGAGCCGCTCAGCATCTGGAAGCGGCCGAGCTCTTCCTCCATGTCCTCCCGCGTTCGCAGAGCGGCGCCTGACTTGCCGGCGGGGAGAGCCTCCAGTAACGAAGGAGAACGGACGAGCTGGGCGCCGAGATGGGGGCTGAAGCCGGCCAGGGTGAGAAAAGCGCGCAGCCGCCCGAGCTGGTGCGGGACAGCATTCCGACCCGCCAGCCGGCGGAGCAGGGCGACCGCCCCATGAGGGTCGGGAAGGCACTCCACGTGCCGCTCCAGCGGCCGCGCCTGTTCCTTCGGCAGGACCGAAGCGAGTTGAGGGTTAAGCGGACGCGTGTTCACGCCGCAGCCTGCACCGCCCGGAAGCGGCGGAATGCCCGGGCCGGGATGCGGTCAGCCGGTGCGGGTCCGGCCGGGCTAGATGTCGAAATAGAGGGCGAATTCGAACGGATGTGGACGGAGGCGCATCGGATCGACCTCGCGCTGTCGTTTGTAATCGATCCACAGCCGCACGATGTCCTCGGTGAACACGTCCCCCTTGAGCAGAAACTCGTAGTCCTTCTCCAGACAGATGAGCGCTTCTTCGAGGGATGGGGGAAGCGACGGAATCCCCTTCAATTCCTGCGGCCCGAGCCCGTAGATGTCCTTGTCGAGAGGCTTTCCGGGATCGATCTTGTTTTCGATGCCGTCCAGGCCGGCCATCAACATCGCGGGGAAGGCGATATAGGGGTTGCAGGAAGGATCGGGGGGGCGGAACTCGAGCCGGATCGCCGCCGGGTTGCCGGCGACCATCGGAATCCGGATCGCCGCCGAGCGGTTGCGGCGCGAGTAGGCGAGGTTGACCGGCGCCTCGAAGCCGGGGGTGAGCCGCTTGTAGGAGTTGGTCGTCGGGGCGATGATCGCCGCCAGCGCCGGCCCATGCTTCAGGAGCCCGCCGATATAGTGCAGGCCGGTCTCCGACAGGCCACCGTACCCTTCTCCCGCGAACAGGTTGACCTTCCCCTTCCACAGGCTCTGGTGGCAGTGCATGCCGCTGCCGTTGTCGCCGAACAGCGGTTTTGGCATGAAGGTGACCGTGCGGCCGTTCCGGATGGCCGTGTTCTTGACGATGTACTTGTAGATCGCCAGGTTGTCGGCGGCGCGTGTCAGCGTGCTGTAGCGGACGTCGATCTCCATCTGCCCGCCGGTCGCGACCTCGTGATGGTGCGCTTCCACCTCGATGCCGCAGCGCTCCAGGGTGAGCACCATCTCGGAACGGAGATCCTGAAAGTGATCGTGCGGCGGGACCGGAAAGTATCCTTCCTTCTGGCGCGGTTTGTACGCCAGGTTCGGCTTCTCCTCCTTGCCGGAATTCCACTGCCCCTCTTCGGAGTCGAGGAAGTAGTAGCCGCAGTTGGTCCGCTGATCAAAACGGACGTCGTCGAAAATGAAGAACTCAGCCTCGGCGCCGAAGTAGGCGATCTCGGCGATCTGGGAGTACTGCAGGTAGTTCTCGGCGCGTTGGGCCACCGCGCGCGGGTCTCTGCCGTAACGCTGTTTGGTGATCGGCTCGACCACGTCGCAGATCAGCACCAGGGTTGGAATGGCGGTGAACGGATCAAGGAAGGCGGTCGTTGCATCCGGCACGACCAGCATGTCGCTCTCGTTGATCGTCTGGAAGCCGCGGATGCTGGACCCGTCGAATCCGAACCCGTCCTCGAAGGACGACTTCGAGACCTGGTGGAACGGGACGGTGAAGTGCTGCCAGAGTCCGGGCAGATCCATGAAGCGGAGATCGGCCATCTGGACCTTGTTCTCTTCGGCGAATTTCAACACCTCGGCCGGCGTCTTCATGAGCGTCACGGTCTCCTGGGGGAAGAAAGGAAAGGCTCCTGATGAAGTCGCGGATTATAGCACAGGAGTCTTGTCCGGGGATTCCGCTGGGCCGCGTTCGGGCGCCTGGGTGTGGCCGCCGCGGGTGGTCCCGGAGGGGGCCGGCGCTATCGATCGTAAGAGAGTGGCTTGATGTAGGAGCGGAAGGTTTCCATCAGCACATCGAGCTCCGCCATCAACGCGGCCTCCTTGTCGGGGTTGGCGATGGCGCTACCCTCCGCCCCGAGGCCGCGCCCGTGGACGACGCCGAGCATGAAGTACTCCACGTCCTCGCGCGGGCCGAAGAAAACCCTCGCCTTGAAGGGGCCCTCCCCCAGGCGGTCCCTGATGGTATCGATCCAGCGACCTTCGGCAACCCAGGCCTTCTTGTATTTTTTCCACTTGTTCTGGCTGACCGACAGGCCCTGGTCGGCGAAGTTGAATTCGCCGCACCAGCGCAGATAATCACCGAGGCGCTTCATCAGAGCATCCTGATCGGCGACGAAGTCCTTCTTGTCGATCCTGTTATAGACGACCAGAACCTGGAGGGTGTCGCCCGGCGCGCCGCTGCGGATGCGGAAGTACCCGTCGTATCTTGTCTCGCCGGGGAAAGACTGAATGATGCCGGTGGGGAACCGGCCCTGGGCGCTGGCGACGATGGGAGCGAACTCCCACGCGGTCCGGTTCGGGATCGCCTTTTCGAATTCAAAAATGATGTCGTTCTGCCTGCGCAGGTACCGCTTCAGTCCCCCCACCACGTTGGACAGGCTGAACAGATCGTAGGAACTCTCCTGCAGCTGAGCCGTCTGCTTTGCGCCGGCCGGGTCGGTATAGCTGATTTCGACCCCCGGGAAGGTCACCTGGTCCAGTCGGCGCGCCATGCGCAGCTCGTTGAAGATCACGACGTACTGCCGGTTCTTGTATTTCGGCAGAGAGGCGAAGAAGGTGTTCTCCGTGACCCTGCGGTCGGAGGCCGACTGCTCTCCCGTCTCCGCCGTGCCGGCATCGCGCTGGAAGGTCTCGCTGACGGTGACCCCGTCCGGATAGACCTGCTTGAACGCGACATCGGTCAGCGTCTCGCCGCTGATGTTGTACACCACCAGGCTGGTGATCAGCGAAAACTTGCCACTTTCCAGATCGAATTTGGCGCTGTAGGACGGATAGGAACTGAACTGCTCGCCCGCTGCGGCGGCCGGTGCCGGAGCAAGGAGAATAGCGAACGTGGTGACGACGGCGGCGTGACGGGCGCTGGGACGTCTCATGCTCTTCATCTCCTCCATGGCACGGTCCCCGGTAAGGAAGTGCCTGGTTCTCTCCAGGAGCACGAAATTATAGCACGCGCTTTCGGGGCCGGCCGGCCGGGGCGCGATGCAGCAGGACGAGCGCCAGAGCCAGCAGCGTCGCCGAGAACGGGACGGTCCAGAGACGATCGATGGAAGCGGGGGTCGCCCCGGCAGGGCCCGCTGTCACCAGCACGATCGAGATCGTGTTGTTCAGCGCGTGGGCCAGAAAGGGAGGAACCAGGGAGCCGCTTCGGTGAGCCAGGTATCCGAGGAATGCCCCGATGACGATGATCTCCGGCAGGCGCCACAGGTCGAGGTGGAACAGGGCGAAGATAAGCGCCTGCAGGACGATCCCCTTCGCGGGGCTGCCAAGGACCGCGATCAGCCCACCCAGCAGAAAACCGCGAAACAGGATTTCCTCGCAGATCGCCGGCACCAGTGCAAACACGATGAGCAGAAGCGCGAAATCAACCGGCCCCTGATAGACGAACAGATCGTCAAAGAAAAGGCGGTACGTCTCCGGCGGGGGGAGAATACGCTCGTGCCAGGCGCCGGTCACGGTGAGCAGGTGGTTCAGCGCCACCGTGCCGACCACCGTTGCCGGCAGGATGACCGCCCGCGGACGATGCAGGGGCAGCAGAGCGTGACGATCGAGGTCGAACCACCAGATGCTGATCAAAACCGGTCCGGCGAGGAACAATGTCTGGCTGAGAATCAGCCCCCAGCGGATGTGAAGCCATTGAAGTACGGTGCCGGGGAAGAGGTTCAGAAGCAGG
>CBDUYA010000206.1:0-6164 GCA_965371335.1 uncultured bacterium
GTCGGGGAGAGGTGCGCGTACGCCGCCGGCTTGAACCCTCTTTGCTTTAAGGGGGGGTTGTTATGTCCAGTGGAGCGTTACGCCGCAGGGTCTGCCGATTTGCCCTGATGTTCCCGCTGCTGGCAGCCGTCGCCGCGCTGCCCGGAGCCCTTGCCGCCGTTGATGGCGTTCCGCTCGATCCGACGACGATCGAGAGGTACCGGCTGCCGATGGTCATCCCGCCGGCGATGCCGCTGTCCGGAAACATCAGCCGCAGGGACGCCAAGTTCGTCGACTATTACGAGATCGCCGTCCGGCAGTTCCAGCAGCGGATCCTGCCGCCCGGCCTGCCGATGACGACGGTCTGGAGCTACGGCGCGGTCGATGCACCCGGCACCGTGGCCGAGGGAGGGACGTTCAACTACCCCGCCTTCACCATCGAGGCCGAGTGGGCCAAGCCGGTCCGCGTGAAGTGGATCAACGACCTGGTCGACGCGGACGGTAATTTCCTGCCGCACCTGCTGCCGATCGATCAGACGCTGCACTGGGCCAACCCGACCGGTGACTGCAGGGACGGTTCGTTCCGTTCTGACTGCACCGGCACCGATCAGAGCCCATATCTGGGGCCGGTTCCGATGATCGTGCACGTGCACGGCGCCGAGACGTTCGAAGAGAGTGACGGCTATCCCGAGGCGTGGTACCTGCCGGCGGCGAACAACATCCCGCCGGAGATCCAGTTCACCGGGGGATCGTTCTTCGACACCTTCCAGGCGAGTTCGCCGTTCGGCGATCTCTGGGAGCCTGGCGCCACCGTGTTCGGGTATCCGAATACTCAACGCGCCACGACCCTCTGGTATCACGACCACTCCCTCGGCATGACGCGGGTCAACGTCTACGCCGGCCCGGCCGGCTTCTACCTGCTGCGCGGCGGCCCGGACGATGAGGTCATCGGCACGCTCCCCAGCCCCGCGCCGGGCCGCAAGGACCCGAAGAACCGGAAGTTCCACGAGATCCCGATCGTCATCCAGGACCGCTCGTTCAATGACGACGGCTCGCTCTTCTATCCGGATAACCGCGCCTTCTTCGAGGGACTCGATCCGGCCCAGCTGCAGATCCCGTTCATCCCGGATCCGGCCATCGGCGGCCCGAGCGACGTGTCGCCGATCTGGAATCCCGAGTTCTTCGGCAACACGATAGTGGTCAACGGCAACACCTGGCCTTACCTGGAGGTCGAG
Source organism: uncultured bacterium (assembly GCA_965371335.1). GTDB lineage: Bacteria > Acidobacteriota > Polarisedimenticolia > Gp22-AA2 > Gp22-AA2 > CBDUYA01. Next base: position 1,215 of record CBDUYA010000206.1, read on the forward strand.
CAGCGGCGCTACCGCTTCCGCCTGCTGAACGGCTGCCAGTCGCGGTTTCTCATCCTGAAGATGGACCGTGACGATATTCCCTTCTGGCAGATCGGTGCCGATGGCGGCTTCCTGCCGGAGTCGGTCGAGCTGGACGAGCTGCTGCTCGGTCCGGCCGAGCGGGCCGACGTGATCGTCGATTTTGGCGATCTCGAGGTGGGGGACGAGGTGATCCTGCTGAACCTCGGTCCGGACGACCCGTTCGCTGGCGGCGAGCCGGGCATCGACTTCGATCCGGCCGCCCCGGACACCACCGGACAGGTGATGCAGTTCCGCGTGGTGGCGCGCAAGGGCGGCCCCGACAAGGCCACCGAGGCTCAGGACCTGATCCTTCCGCCGATCAAGCGCCTCGGCTACGCCTGGAACACCAGGAAGATCGCGCTCATTGAAGAGGAGTCGACGACGGTCCTGATAACCGAAGACCCCGACGGTAACATCGTCGTCGATCCGACCGGCGAGCCGTTCGGTCCGGTCGCTGCACTGCTCGGCATCCTGGACGAGAACGGCGAGGGGGTGCCGCTGCTGTGGAGCGACGCGATCACCGAGAACCCGGAGGTCGGCTCGACCGAGATCTGGGAGATCCACAACTTCACCGCCGACGCCCACCCGATTCACATTCACCTGGTGCAGTTCGAGGTGGTCAACCGGGAGATCACCGACACCGGAGAGGTGCGCGGCCCCGAGTCGGGGGAAACCGGCTTCAAGGACACCGTCATCGCCTACCCCGGCGAGATCACCCGTGTGAAGGCGCGCTTCGACATCGCCGGCCTGTACGTTTGGCACTGCCACATCCTCGAGCACGAGGACAACGAGATGATGCGGCCCTACTGTGTCGGAACGTCGGCCGCATGCGAGCAGCACGGCATCGCACCCGAATAACCTTGATCTGAGCGGTATCGGAGGAGGGCCGCCAAACGGCGGCCCTCCTTATTTCGCCTGAAATCGGGAGCCGCCACGCCACCCGGGCCGGGGGGAATCTCGTGAGGGGTCACCACCTCAAATCGGCCGGCGCAATGCTTTGCGCCGCGCTCACTATCGCCGCCGGGCAGACCGCGCCGCCGTCCGGCGAGCCGTTGCGCCGCCTCGCGTTCGGCGGCATCAATCCCAAGAACGGAATGCTCGCGCGCAAGCTCGGACATGACCTGGCACGGCTCCTCCATGAGGCCCGCGAGCGGGACATGCGCGAAGCGTCGGGACCGCCCCCCTACGGAGAGCGCGGGCAGGAACCGGCCCGGCAATACGTGGAGGTGGTCGACGGTCTGGTGAGAATCGACGCGGTCGCGGTTGAGAGCTCGACCGACCTGCTCGCCGATCTGGGCCGGCTCGGCCTGGCTGACGGTCGCGCGTATGGTCGGATCGTCTCGGGACGGCTGCCTGTCGGGCGGCTCGAACAGGCGGCCCAACTGACGTCCCTCGCCTTCGCCCGCCCGGTGCGAGCCGGCACCCAATCCGGTTCTGTGACCAGCCAGGGCGACCTCGCAGTTCGGGGGGATCAGGCCCGTTCAACCTATGCGGTCGACGGCAGCGGAACGAGTGTCGGCGTTCTGTCCGACACCTTCGACTGCGCCGGGACCGGTCTCACCGCCGATCTCGCCAGCGGTGATCTCCCTTCGGCCACGACGATTCTCGACGACACCGTCTGCCCCGGAACCGACGAGGGGCGGGCTATGGCCCAGGTGATCCACGACGTCGCGCCGGGAGCGGGCATTTTCTTCCGCTCCGGACTGGGCGGACAGGCCGACGCCGCGGCCGGCATTCTCGAGATGGTCGAGGCCGGCGCCGACATCATCGTCGACGACGTCTTTCACCTGGCCGAGCCGATGTTTCAGGATGGTCCGATCGCCCAGGCGATCGATACTGCCGTCGCCATGGGCGTCCCATGCTTTTCCGCCGCGGGCAATCGGGGCTCTCACTCGTACGAAGACACGTTCCGGCCGAGCGGGATCCCGATCCTGTTCGATGGCAACGCGCACGACTTCGATCCCGGACCGGGCGTCGACATCTACCAGAAGGTCTCGATACCGGCCGATGCAGAGATTCTTCTCAGCCTGCAGTGGGACTCACCGTTCTTCTCGGTGAGCGGCCCACCCGGATCGCCCAACGACATCGACATCTGTCTGCTCGATGAGCCTCCGACAACGATCATCGCCTGCGGGGCCGCTCTCAACACCGGCGGCGACGCCGTCGAGATCCTGAGCTTCTACAACGATGGAGCGTTCGGAACCGAGTTCAACCTGGTGATCGAGCTGTTCGAGGGACCGGCGCCCGGCCTGATCAAGTACATACGGTTCGCCGATGCGGCGGCGCTCGAATACGATACTGCCTCCGGCACGCTGTTCGGCCACGCCAACGCTGCCGGCTCCGAAGCGATCGGCGCGGCGTTCTACTATGACACGCCCGAATTCGGGATGACGCCGGCCGTGCTGGAGCCGACCTCGGCGCGCGGCGGGACGCCGATCCTCTTCTCTACGACTGGCGCCCCTCTGGCGGCGCCGCTGCTGCGCGACCGGCCGGCGCTCGTCGGCCCCGACGGCGTCAACAACACCTTCCTCGGCGACGACATCGACGATCCCGGCGGCCAGAGTGATAAGGACCGTCTGCCGAACTTCTTCGGCACGTCGGCCGCCGCGGCGCACCTCGCCGCCGTCGCGGCCCTTCTTCTCGATCGCAATGGCGCGCTGTCGCCGCATGACATCTACGCCGCTCTGGAATCAGCGGCCGACGACATGGACGATCCGGCGACGACGGGGTTCGATGCCGGCTTCGACATTGCGACGGGATACGGCTTCTGCGTGGCGGACGCCTCCGTCGCCGCCGTCCCGGAGTGCGGCAACAGTCTTGTCGAGGGTCCGGAGGAATGCGACGACGGCAATGCCGTCGACGACGACGCCTGCGGCAACGATTGCCTGGTCAATGTCTGCGGCGACGGAATCGTTCATCCCAACAACAACGAGGAGTGCGACGACGGCAATGCCAACGACGACGACTTCTGCCGCAACGACTGCACTCCCAACTTCTGCGGCGACGGCCGATTGAGCAATTTCGGCATCGAACTGCTCGTCAATGGGAGCTTCGAGTCCGGCACGTTCGACCGATGGAAGACCAGCAGCGCAGGAGACGGAGTGTTCGTCATCGCCCCGCCCGGCGCGGACACGCCGACCGCCAGCTTCGCCACCGCGCCCAATCCCGCCGGCGGAACAGCCTACGCGCTGACCGATCCGATCGGCCCGGGTACACGGGCCCTGGAGCAGTCCTTCGTCTTTCCGGGAACGGCGAATGCGCTCGCTGCGTCCTTCCAGATGTTCGTGAACGATCAGTCGGGACTCGGTCCGATCGTCGATCCTGCTGGTCTGGACCATACCGGACCATCCAACCAGCATGCGCGCGTCGACGTCCTGATCGCGGGATCACCGCCGTTCGATACCGGCGCCGGGATCGTCAGCAATCTCTATCTGGGGGTCGATCCCGGGCCGACGCCGAATCTCTATCTTTCGTACTCCTTCGACCTGACCGGCGATCTCTTCCCTGCAACGGCCTACGAACTGCGCTTCGCCGAGGTCGACAATCAATCGTTTCTTCATCTGGGAGTCGACAACGTCAGCGTTCTGGCCTCCCTGCTGGAGGAGTGCGACGACGGCAACAACGCCGACGGCGACGGATGCAGCGCCTCCTGTACTTTGGAAGGTTGTCTTCCGCTGAGCGAGGTCACGGGCGTGGTGATTCTGGCGGACGGGATGACGATGCAGTGGTCATCCCAGAGCGGCGCCGCCTACGACGTGGTGCGCTCCGAGGGTGTGCCGTTCGGCGGCGGGGCGCCCGAAAGCTGTGCGGCATCGGCCACCCCCGACAACTGGACGGCCGCTACGGCCACGCCCTCGCCGGGCGCCGTGTTTCATTACATCCTTCGCGCGCGGGACAGCTGCGCCGTCGGCACCTACGGCTGGGACTCCTCAGGAACCGTGGAGCGGACGACCGGAACCTGTCCCTGAACTTGAAGCAGGCTTCCTCAGCCCTCCTTCTTCATGGTGACGATTTCGGTCGCAGCGATCCACATCTTGCCGTCCTTCTCGCTGATCGTGCCGGTGACCTTCACTTCTTTGGCCACCGTGCAGACGTCGCCGAACTCCTTGTTGGCGTCGTTGCCCTCCATGTAGTAGTAGACGGTCGTGTCCCCCTCTTCCACCGCCAGGACGTTCTGGCACTTGTCCAGGTCTTCCTTCAGGATGCATTTGGCGCAGAGGACCTTCCCCTCGAGGGTGATCGTCTCGTCGGCGACGGCCGGCACGGCCAGGACGATGACGGCGGCGACCACCGCCAGGAACACAAATGCGAGGCTCTTCATCGTGGTTCCTCCTTTGAATTGCCGCCGAACGCCTTGGGCCTTCGGGGCGCGAAAATGGCCTTCCCGCAGGCGAAACATGATAGCAGAGGCCCGTCCGAAAGGCACCTCCATTCGGCAGCCCTCCCTGGTGAGCGTATCCCCCGTGAATTCGGTACAATTGGCGCGCCTTCGAGGGGATGAATGGTGGAATTGACCGGCAAGTTCGCTCGCGAGCGCAGGACCATCGAGGCGATGATCGCCATCTACTGCCGCGATCATCACGCGCGCCGCAGGGGGCTCTGCGCAGAGTGCGGGGAGGTCTTCGCCTACGCCGAGCTACGGCTCGACAAGTGCCTTTTTGCTGACAACAAACCGACCTGCGCCAACTGCCCGGTCCACTGCTACAAACCGGCGATGCGGGACCGGGTCAAGCAGATCATGCGCTACGCCGGCCCACGCATGATCTACAATCATCCCTTCCTGGCGATCCGGCACATCCTCGACGGGCGCGATCAAGGGCCGTTTGTCCGCCGGAAGCCGGGGCAAAAGGCCGGCGAGGCGGCCGGACGGCCTGACAACGGGGCGACGGC
>CBDUYA010000207.1:0-6153 GCA_965371335.1 uncultured bacterium
GCCGCCCCGGGATCCGGCGTCTGGTTCTGATCGGCACTGGCCTGTTGGGCGTTGTTCTGCTCCTCGGCGCGGCGGCCGGCGTGTGGCTCGGCTTCCACCTGCGGGCGAGCCTGCCGCAGCTCGAAGGCGACCGCGTCCTGATCGGACTGAGCGCGCCCGTGCGCGTCGATCGGGACGCCCTCGGCGTGCCGACGATTCGCGGGCGGGATCGACTCGACGTGGCGCGCGCCACCGGCTTCCTGCACGCGCAGGATCGCTTCTTCCAGATGGACCTGCTGCGCCGGCAGGCGGCCGGCGAGCTGGCGGAGCTGCTCGGCCCGGCGCTGCTCGACACCGATCGCGCCAACCGGCTGCACCGCTTTCGCGCCGCCGCCCGGCGTGCGGTAAGCGCCGCCGACGGGGAACGCGCGGCGCTGATCGCCGCCTACAGCGAAGGGGTGAACGCTGGCCTGGCGGCGCTCGGCGCCGCCCCGTTCGAGTATCTCCTGCTGCGTGACGATCCGACGCCCTGGCGTCCGGAGGACTCGGTGCTGGTGATCCTCGCCATGTTCTTCGAGCTGCAGGACGAGGACGGCAGCCGCGAGTCGTCGCTCGGGGTGATGCACGACACGCTCCCCCCCGGGCTGTTCGACTTTCTGACCCCGCGCGGCACCGCATGGGACGCTCCGCTGACCGGCGGGCCGTTCGCCGTGCCGCCGACCCCGGGTCCGGAGGTGATCGATCTGCGGGGCGCGGGGCGCGATGGCCGCGAGGCCCGGATCGCGCCGGCGGCACCGGGGAGGATGGCGCGGAGGGCTCTCGAGCGGGCCGCGCGTCCCGGCAGCAACAACTGGGCGGTGGCGGGAAGCGCGACGGCGAACGGCGGCGCCCTCCTGGCGGGCGACATGCACCTCGGCCTGCAGATGCCGAACATCTGGTACCGGGTCTCGTTCGCCTGGACCGGGGACGATGGCGCGGACCATGTGGCGACCGGCGTCACGCTCCCGGGCGTCTACGCGTTGATCGTGGGGAGCAACGGCCGGGTCGCCTGGGCCTTCACCAACAGCTACGGCGACTGGAGCGACCTCGTTGTGATCGAGACCGCTCCGGACGACCCCGAGTCGTACCGGACGCCGGACGGCGTCCGGCGCTTCGAGCGGTCCCGGGAGGCGATCCGCGTCAAAGGACAGCCGGACGAAACGCTCGAGGTCGTCTCCACTATCTGGGGCCCGTTGATCGACGAGGATCACCGCGGCCGCCCCCGCGCCCTGCGCTGGCTGGCGCACGATATCGAGGCGGTCAACCTGGATATGCGCCGGCTCGAGGACGCAGAGGATCTCGATGAGGCCCTGCACCTCGCCGGCCGCAGCGGCGCCCCGGCGCAGAACTTCGTCTGCGCCGACTCGACCGGCCGCATCGGCTGGACGATCCTCGGCATCATGCCGCAGCGCCTCGGGTTCGACGGGCGCCTCCCGGTCTCGTGGGCCGACGGGACGCGCCGCTGGGATGGATGGCTCGACCCGGACGCATATCCGCGCATCGTCGATCCACCCCAGGGGCGCATCTGGACGGCGAACGCACGCGTGGTCGACGGGGAGATGCTGCGCCTCATCGGCGACGGCGGCTACGACCTCGGGGCGCGGGCGGGCCAGATCCGTGATGGCCTGCTCGCCATCGACCAGGCGACGCCGGCCGACATGCTGCGCATCCAGCTCGATGACCGGGCGCTGTTTCATCAACGCTGGAGGGACCTGTTGCTCGACGTGCTCTCACCCGACGCGATCGCCGGGCGGCCGCTGCGCGCCGAGCTGCGCCGGCTGGTGGAGGACTGGGGCGGGCGGGCGACCACCGATGCAGCCGGCTTCCGCATGGTGCGCGCCTGGCGGCTCTTCCTGGCCGGGAAGGTGTTCGCCGCTCTGACCGCCCCCTGCCTCGAGGCGGACGAACGCTTCAGTTACGACTGGTACGGACAGCGGGAAGGGCCGCTCTGGCGTCTGGTGAGCGAACGGCCGCTTCACCTCCTCGATCCGAGGTACGGGGCGTGGGATGAACTTTTCCTGACGGTTGTCGACGAGACGATCGATTACTTCATCGCGGCGCGGGACGATGAGGAGATCACACTGGCGGAGCAGACCTGGGGACGCCGCAACACGCTGCGCATGCAGCACCCGATCAGCATGGCGATCCCGGCGCTGGGGCGCTGGCTCGACATGCCGGCGAAGCCGCTCCCGGGGGCGAGCCTCATGCCGCGCGTGCAGGGGCCGAACTTCGGCGCCTCGCAGCGGATGGCGGTGTCGCCCGGGCGCGAAGCGGAAGGGTACTTCCACATGCCGGGGGGGCAGAGCGGGCATCCGCTGTCGCCCTACTATCGCGCCGGGCACGACGCCTGGGAGGAGGGACGGCCGACGCCCTTCCTCCCCGGCGCGGCGGTCCACACGCTGACGCTAACGCCGCAATGAGGGCGCGCCGCCCATGGTCCTGCTTGACGCCGGTCAACCTCCCGGCTTAGGGTTGCAGCCATCATGACGGGCGATGCAGCAACAGGCGGAAAGTGGTGACGCCGCTCGAGGGGAAACGGGCCCTGGTGTGCGGCAGCACGCAGGGGATCGGCCGGGCCTGCGCCCTCGAGTTCGCCCGTCTCGGCGCCCGGGTCACCCTGCTGGCGCGCGACGTGAAGGCGCTGCAGAAGGTCCGTGAGGAGGTGACCGCCGTTTCACCCGCCGGCCCCGCGGCGCAGCACGGTTCCCTCGAGGCCGACTTCAGCCGCCCGGACGACGTCGCCGCCGTGGTGCGGCGGGACCTCGACGAGTCCGGCCCGGCGGCGATCCTGGTGAACAACACCGGTGGTCCGCCCCCCGGCCCGATCTTCACCGCCGATCCGGAGGCGTTTCGCGCCGCCTTCACCGCGCACCTGGTCTGCAACCAGATCCTGGCGCAACTGCTGGTGCCGGGGATGAAGCAGCTCGAGTACGGGCGGATCATCAACATCATCTCGACTTCGGTGAAGCAGCCGATCCCGGGGCTGGGCGTCTCCAACACCATCCGCGGGGCGGTCGCCGCCTGGTCGAAAACGCTGGCGACGGAGCTGGCGCCGTTCGGCATCACGGTGAACAACATCCTGCCGGGGTTCACCGACACGCAGCGCCTGCGATCGCTCATCCGGACGAAGGCGCGCGGCGCCGGCGTGAGCGAAGCCGACATCGAGCGTCAGATGAAGACGAGCATCCCGATGGGGCGGTTCGGGGCACCGGAGGAGCTGGCCGCCGTGGCCGGCTTCCTGGCATCCCCGGCGTCGGGCTATCTGACCGGTGTCAGCCTGCCGGTCGACGGCGGCCGCACCTCCTGCCTGTAGGGTGACGATGGAGCCTGCCACGCGACGGATCGATCATTACATCGATGGCGAACTGGTCCCGCCGCTGTCGGGGAAGTACTTCGACAACCTCGAGCCGGCGACCGGCGCGGCCTATTCCTCCCTCGCCGACGGTGACGAGGCCGACGTGGCGCGCGCCGTCGGGGCGGCCGAGTCGGCCTTTCCGGAGTGGTCGCGGCTGCCGGCCGAGGATCGATCGCAGATCCTGCTGCGCATCGCCGACGGCATCGAGGCCGCCCTGGAGCGGCTGGCGGAGGCGGAGAGCCTCGACACCGGCAAACCGCTCACCGTGGCGCGCGCCATGGACATTCCGCGCGCCGCCGCCAACTTTCGCTTCTTCGCCACGGCCGCGCCGCATTTCCATTCCGAGGCGTACGCCACCGATCGGAAGGCGCTCAACTACACGCTGCGCCGGCCGCGGGGCGTGGCGGGGCTGATCGCTCCGTGGAACCTGCCGCTCTACCTGCTCTCCTGGAAGATCGCCCCCGCCCTCGCCGTCGGCAACACGGCGGTCGCCAAGCCGTCCGAGCTGACGCCGATGACCGCCTTCATGCTGGCGGAGATCTGCCGGGAGGCCGGCCTGCCGAAGGGGGTGCTGAACATCGTTCAGGGGCGGGGCGCCACCGCGGGAGCGGCGCTGGTCCGGCACGAGCGGGTGCCGACCCTGTCGTTCACCGGCGGCACGGCGACCGGCGCCGAGATCGCCCGCACCACGGCGCCGTTGTTCAAGCGGGTGGCGCTGGAGCTGGGAGGGAAGAACCCCAACATCATCTTCGCCGACGCCGATCTCGACGAAGCGATCGAGACGAGCCTGCAGTCGTCGTTCGCCAACCAGGGGCAGGTCTGTCTGTGCGGCTCGCGCATCTTCGTCGAGAAGCCGGTCTACGAATCGTTCGTCGCGCGGTTCACCGAGGCCGCCAGGGCCCTGAGGGTCGGCGATCCGAAAGCGCCGGGCACCCGCCAGGGCGCCGTGATCTCGGCGGCGCACCGCGACAAGGTGCTGCGCTACATCGACCTGGCGCGCCAGGAGGGAGGGACGATCCGCTGCGGAGGCGGACCTCCGGAGAAGCCGGTCAACGAGCGCTGCCGCAACGGCTATTTCATCGAGCCGACGGTGATCACCGGCCTGGCGGCTGAGTGCCGGGTCAACCGTGAGGAGATCTTCGGTCCGGTAGTGACCGTCGCTCCGTTCCGCGACGAGGACGAGGTGGTCGCCTGGGCCAACGGCACCGACTACGGCCTCACCGCGACCCTGTGGACCGAGAGCCTCTCCCGCGCCCACCGCCTGGCCGACCGCATCGCCTCCGGCACCATCTGGATCAACTGCTGGCGCCTGCGCGATCTCAGAGTGCCGTTCGGCGGCATGAAGAAGAGCGGCGTCGGGCGGGAAGGGGGCGAGGAGGCGCTGCGCTTCTTCACCGAGCCGAAGACCGTCTGCATCCGCATTCCGTACGATGATCCGGAGTGATGGGGTGACCGGCAGGAAGAGTCCGTCCGACGCCCTGATGAGCGAGCGGGCCCCCGAGCCGGTCGGGCCCTACCCGCACGCGCGCCGGGTCGGCAACCTGCTCTTTCTCTCCGGCATCGGGCCGCGCGAGCGGGGACGCCAGGCGATCCCCGGTGTCCAGCAGGACGATGAAGGGAAGGTGATCGGTCACGACATCGAGGCGCAATGCCGCTCGGTCTTCCGCAACGTCCGGTCGGTTCTGGAAGATGCCGGATCGAGCTGGGAAAGGATCGTCGACGTGACCGTCTTCCTGACCGACATGCGGCGCGACTTCCCGGTGTTCAACACGATCTACGCCGAGCACTTCACCGGCAACCGCCCGGCCCGCACCACCGTCGAGGTGACCCGATTGCCGACGCCGATCGCCATCGAGCTGAAGGTGATCGCGACGGTCGGTCAGGATCATCGCGGCCGTTGATCCGCGACGAGCGCTTCCGGCTTCAGGTCCGGCCCGGCAGGTCACGCAGGACGGCGCGCACCGGGCTGCCGTCGTAGCCGACCAGGCGGAGCGGCAGCGCGATCAGCTCGTAGATTCCCTCCGGCACCCCGTCCAGCACAACTCCTTCCAGGATCCCGATATCGTGACGCAGGCAGGCATGGTGCGCCGGCAGGCCCCTCGAGGCGAACGGATCGACGCTCGGCGTGTCGAGCCCGACCAGCCGCACGCCGCTGGCGTGCAGGTGGTCGACCAGTTTGGGGGAGAGGGCGGCGAAATCCTCATTGAACTTCGTCGGGTCGGGGAAGGTCCCGGTGGCGAACAGGATTCGCTCGGCCTCCGGGGATGCGGTGAGGGTGGCGGGAAGAATGCGCTCGTTGCGGCCGATCGTGACGCGCATCACCTGGCACGGCCCGAGGTAAAGCTCGACGCTCCGCTGATCGATCGAGGGGGCGCCGGCGCCGTAGTGGCTCGGCGCGTCGGTATGGGCGCCGAGATGCACCGTCGCGTGCAGCGTGGAGAGGGTGAGGTTCGCCCCCTTCTTCATGTCGAGCAGCACCTCGCGCGACGGCGGGGTGTCGCCCGGCCAGACCTTGAGCGCAGGATCGATGGGGGGTGAGATGTCGTAGATCATCCCGGCCTCGCGCGGTCGAGGAACGCGCCGTGGAGGGGGATTGTATCAGGCGGCGCTCAGAGAGGGGGGCCGGAGTCGTCGCCGAGCAGCGCCCGGCGCACCAGCGGCAGAGGCGGTCCGCCGTGAGAAAGCAATCGATCGTGGAAGGCGCGCCACGCCTCCCGCCCGCCGCGGTCGAGCGTCCAGTCCTCCCGCATCTTGCGGATCATCAGCTTGCCGAGCGTGTA
>CBDUYA010000208.1:0-6075 GCA_965371335.1 uncultured bacterium
TGGATCTGCCGCTTCCCCTGCTCGAGCAGATCCTGCGCCTCCTTCCGGGCTTTCCCCAGAAGCTCGGTGCGCATCTCCGCGCTCTCGCGTCTCCCCTGATCGAAGATGGCGGCGGTCTCCCGGCGCGCGCTGGCGAGGATCTCCTGGTTCTTCCGCAGGGTCTCCTCGGACTCGGCGCGCGCCCGCTGCGACTGGTCGAGCGCATCCTTGATGCTGGTCTCCCGTTGCTCCAGCATCTGCAGCATCGGCTTCCAGGCGAAGCGCCCGAGCAGAGCCGCCAGGATCACGAACGTAATGACAGTCCAGATGATCGTCCCGATTTCGGGAGTGATCAGCTTGGCACCCATATAACGCCTTCCTTCTAGGCCTTGACCGCCAGCAGAACGCAGACGACCAGGGCGAACAGCGTGGCGCCCTCGATGAGGGCGGCGGCGATGATCATGGTGGTCCGCACCTCGCCCAGAATCTGGGGCTGACGGGCGCTGCCGTCCATGGCGGCGGCTGCCAGACGACCGATTCCTGCCGCGCCGCCGATGATGGCGAGCCCGGCGCCGATGCCTGCGGAAAGATGGGCCAACGAATTACCGAACTCCATGCTTCGATCCTCCTTGCGGTTCCTGCCTGCGGTTCCGGTGAGGCCGCGGGGTCATCCGCCCCCCGGCCCGGGTTAATTGACGACTTCAGTAAAGCTGCCGGCCACCGCCGCGCGGCCGCCGGGTCATGCCTGAGGCGCCGCCGTCAGTGCGCCGGATGCGCCGACATACCGATGAACAGCGACGTCAGCATCGTGAAGATGTAGGCCTGCAGGAACGCGACCAGCAGCTCGATACCGTTGATGAACAGGGCGAACGGCACCGACAGGACGGCCCCCACGAGGACGCTCTTCATGATGAAGACCAGACTGAACAACGCAAGAATCACCACGTGCCCGGCGATCATGTTGGCGAACAACCTGACGCAGAGGGCGAACGGCTTGGTGAACATGCCGAGGATCTCGACCGGGATCATGATCGGCAGGAGCCAGGCCGGCAATCCGGGCGGGATCAGGTTCTTGAAGTGCCCGATCACCCCGTATTCACGGATGCCGGCCCACTGGATCATGAGGAATGCCATGCCGGCCAGGCCGGCCGTCACGCCGATGTTGCCGGTCGCGGTGGAGCCGTACGGGATCAGTCCCAGCAGATTGCAGAGCAATATAAAGATGAAGGTGCTCAGCAGATAGGAAGTGTACTTGTCGCCGTGCGGGCCGATGTTCTTGCGCGCCAGCTCGTCGCGGACGAACACGACCATCGTTTCCACCAGGTTCTGCCAGCCGCGCGGCGCCAGACGGCGACGGCGGGTGGCCAGCCACAGGATCCCCAGGATGACAGATGCCACCACCCACATCATCACCACCTGCCTGGTGACCGGCAGGGCAAAGCCGCCCAGGTGGAGGGTCGGCAGATGGATCTCGCCCCACGGCACCTCCAGCGTCTGCGAATCCATGATGTGATGGAAGATGAACTCGCCGGCGTCGAACTCGCCGCCGTGGCCGTGCTCGGCGGCCTCCGCCACCCCGTGCCCCGCGGCCTCCGCCACGCCCAGTGCCGTATCGTGTTCCTGGCTCATCCGGCCAGACTCCCTGCCGCTGTCTGTTTCCCGGCCCGGAGCCGCCGCAGCGCGAAGTGAATTTCCACCACCATGAAGATCACGTGAAACCCCAGCATCGCCACCACGGTGGCGATCAGATTGACCGGCGTACCGAGCGCGACATAGATCAGAGTTGCGCCATATATCATGAGTCGGCCCAGGATGCCAAGTAGAAGCGCTCCGAAGAACTGCTTCTGCCCCCGGTCAAACCCCCACGCCGACAGGATCAGACCGGCGATCGCTCCGCCAACCGCCAGCGCTCCGCCGATCAGGGCGCCGTGAATCTCTTCCAGGTCGAACCGCGCCCGGAACACCCGGAGGCCGACCGCGCCGGCGGCGCCGAGCAGCAGCACCACGGCCACGTAGCGGGCCGTCACCGGGCCAGGCGCACGCGCCGGAGGCTCACTACGACCCGCCCTCCCCGTCCCGGTCGTCCTTCTCCCCGTCTGGAGGCGTCAGCACCAGGCGGAAGAAATTGACGAAGCCGGTCGCCATTCCCAGGATCAACCCGGCCAGCAGCAGCCAGGGCGCCGTGGCGAAGCGGCGATCGAGCAGGTAGCCGACCGCCCCGAGCGCGATCATCGGCGCGATCAGCATCGTGCCGACCTGCGCATAGCGCATCGCCTCGGCGAGCGGCGGACGTTGCGGTGGTCTCGGCACGCTTCACCTCCCCGCGGGCCGCCCGCGCCGCTCCGGCCATCACGATGCCCAGGGCGCGAGCGCCAGGATCGAGTTCCTGGCGAAGGCCAGAATCGGCTGCGGATAGATCCCGAAAAAGAGCGTAAACGCGATGCAGGCCGTGATCGCGACCCGCTGCCCGAACGACGGGTTGATCCTCACCCCGTCGCCCGGTTCGCGCATGTACATCATCACGACGACGCGCGCATAGTAGTAGAGCGAGATGGCGCTGTTGATCACCGCCACCACCGCCAGCCAGGTGTAATCGGCCCGCACCGCCGCCCCGAACAGATACCACTTCCCCACAAAGCCGGCCGTCGCCGGAATGCCGGCGAGGGACAGCAGGAAGACCAGCATGGCGAACGCCAACATCGGCGCACGGCCCGCGAGTCCGGCGAAGTCGCTCAGCCGATCGCCGACGATCTCCCCGCGGCGCAGCATGATCACCAGGCTGAAGGCGCCGATATTCACGAAGGTGTAGATGAACAGGTAGAGAATGACCGCCTGCACCCCCCACTCCCTCGTTTCGATGGTGTCGCCGATGCCGATGGCGATCACGCCGAGCAGGGCATAGCCGGCGTGCGAGATCGACGAATAGGCGAGCATCCGTTTGATGTTGTTCTGCAGCAACGCCGCGATGTTGCCCAGCGTCATGCTGGCGACCGCCAGAATGGCGAGAAGCAACGCCCATTCGTCCTGCAATCGGCCGAACGCCATGGCGAAGACGCGCACCAGCACCACGAATCCCGCCGCCTTCGAGGCGGTCGACAGGAAAGCGGTGATCGGCGTCGGCGCGCCTTCGTAGGCGTCCGGGGCCCACATGTGGAACGGCACCACGGCGATCTTGAAGCCGAGACCGACCGTCACCAGGATCACGCCGAGCATGAAGAACGGGGCCTGAGCGCCCTCCAGGGCGGCGGCCGATCGGATCGATCCGATCAGCCTGAAGTTCAGAGCCCCGGTCGTCCCGTAGATCAGTGAAATCCCGTAAAGCAGAATGCCGGTGGAGAACGACCCGAGCAGAAAGTACTTCAGCGCCCCCTCGTTCGATTTGCGGTTCGTCTTGAGGTAGCCGACCAGGATGTAGAACGACAGCGCCATCGTTTCGAGAGCCACGAACAGAACGAGGAAGTCGCCGGCCGATGCCATGAACATCATGCCGAGCACGGCGAACAGCATCAGCGCGTAGTACTCCCCCGACTGCGCCCGCTCCATCTCGAGATACCGGTCGGAGATCAGGATGGTCAGAATCGCCGCGACCAGGAACAGCACCTTGAAGAAAATGCTGTACGAGTCGAGCAGGAACATGCCGCCGAAGCCGCTGGTGATCGTCGCCAGGCGGAGCGTTTCGTTGCCGAGATTCCAGGTGAACGCCAGCACCGCTCCGAGCGTGAGAACGCACGACAGGACCGACAGCCACGGAATCCAGCGCCGCCAGGCCGGGTCCTTCAATGCCGACAGGCCGAGCATTCCGAACGCCGCCAGCGCCAGAAACATTTCCGGCGTGATCAGGCGGAGCCAGTTGGAGTAGAGCGGGTTCATCGCCGGGCGATCTCCCTCTCGTCTCCGGCCCTCGCCCCCGCGGCCGCCTCACCGGCCTGTGCAGCCGCTTCACCGGACCCCGCGGCCGCCTCACCGACCTGCGGGACCTGCGCCAGCGCCGGAGCAGCGTGCCGCCCGCGCACCTCCAGCCGCTCCACGAGCTCCGTCACCGGCCGATCGAGGATACGGAAGAACGGCTTCGGATAGAGCCCGATCCAGAAGCAGAGGATGACGATTGGAACCAGCGTCACCATCTCGCGGAAGTTGAGATCCTTCAGCTTGGCGTTCTCCGGGTTGTCGAGCCGGCCGAACATTGTGCGTTGGTACAACCACAGCATGTAGGCGGCGCCCAGAACGATGCCGAACACCGCGCAGACGACCCAGAACTTGCCGCCGATGAAGAGGCCGCCGAGCCAGGGGAGCGTGAAGCCATATTCGGCGGGAATGTCGAACGCTCCGGCGAGAATGCTGAACTCGCCGATGAACCCGTTGAGAACCGGCAGCCCGATCGACGACATAGTGATGATCATGAAGATGGTTGCGAACTTCGGCATCTGCTTCGACAGACCGCCGTACTCGGAGATCAGGCGCGTGTGCCGGCGCTCGTACACCAGCCCGACCAGGAGGAAGAGCGCCCCGGTCGACAGGCCGTGGTTGATCATCTGCAGGACGCCGCCCGCCATCCCGTTCCAGTTGAGGGCGAAGATGCCGAGCATGCAGAAGCCGAGATGGCTGACCGACGAGTAGGCGACCAGCTTCTTCCAGTCCTTCTGCACCATGGCGACCAGGGCGCCGTAGATGATGCCGATGACCGACAGGGCCAGCATCCACGGCAGGTAGTGCCGTGTCGCGTCCGGCAGCAGCGGCAGCGAGAAGCGCACGAAGCCGTAGGTGCCCATCTTCAGCAGCACGCCGGCCAGGATGACCGAGCCGGCGGTCGGCGCCTCGACGTGGGCGTCCGGCAGCCAGGTGTGGAACGGGAACATCGGCACCTTGATGGCGAACCCGACGAAGAAGGCGAGGAACACCCACTTCTGCACCTCCAGCCACTGCGGATCGTTCAGCCTGCCGAGCACCCGGATCAGCTCGGTGATGTCGAAGGTGGCCGGGCCGCCGCCCGCCACCACCGTCGGGTAGTAGAAGTAGACCGCCAGGATGCCGAGCAGCAGCAGGACCGAGCCGAGCAGGGTGTAGAGGAAGAACTTGATGGCGGCGTACAGCTTGCGCGGGCCGCCCCAGATGCCGATGAGGAAGTACATCGGCACCAGCATCGCCTCCCAGAAGACGTAGAACAGGAAGAAGTCGAGCGAGATGAAGACGCCCAGCATGCCGGTCTGCAGCGCCAGCATGAAGATGTAGTACTCCTTCACCCGCTCGGTGATCGCGGTCCACGACGACAGGATGGAGATCACGCCGAGCAGTGTGGTCAGCAGGATCAGCAGCAGCGAGATGCCGTCGATGCCGACGGAGTACTCCGCGCCAATCGACGGGATCCAGCTTCCGCGGTACTCGAACTGGAAGCCGGAGCGATCCGGGTCGAACATGAACCAGAGCGGCAGCGAGATCAGGAAGTCGATGAAGGCGATGATCGTCGCCCCGTACATGATGACTTTCGGGCGCCCATTACTGAACGGCACCAGGAGCAGCGCGCCCGCCAGCGGGAGGAAGGTCACAATCGTCAGAATGTTGTCCACAAACCAATCCATCTTGGATCTCCCGCGAGCGCTACCCGATCACGATCAGGTAGACGCTGACCAGTATGAAGACTCCCAGCACCATCGCCGTGGCGTAGGACTGCACGAACCCCGTCTGCAACGCGCGGAACACCCACGAGGTGCCGCGCACCGTGTATCCGGCCAGATTCACCAGGCCGTCGACGATGTAGACGTCGAAGCCGGTCGAGATGTATGAGATGCCGAGGGTGAAATAACTCGCGCCGTTCACCAGCCCGTCGACCACCCACTTGTCGAACCAGGCGGAGGCCCGGCAGAGGGCGTAGTAGGGAGCCAGCACGACTTTTCCGTACAGCTCGTCGATGAAATACTTGTTGACGATCAGCCGGTAAAGACCGCGCGCCCGCCCGGCCATCTGCGGCGCCAGCTCCGGCCGCTTTTCGTAGAACAGCCAGGCGAGCAGCATCCCGAACCCGGCGATCGCCAGTGACAGGACCATGAGGCCAAACTCGAGCCCGGCCGAATGGTGCACCGCCGCTTGTGCGGCGTCCGC